>CALXEL010000035.1 GCA_944387315.1 uncultured Clostridia bacterium | reverse complement strand
CTACCACCAAGTCCAAAGACGTTCCCACCTGCAAGCTGGGTATAGAGATCAAAAACCCCAAATATGACGATGGTAGACCTGTTGACAGCGTTTATATCGACAAGGACAGCGGCGAGGTTGTAAAGTTGGCTGACGACGCCGATGTAATCGATATCGAGTTTGGCGAGGACGCTCTGTTCACCGTCAACGTAAACGGCCAGTCCGAGCTGAACCTGGGCTACAGCACCAAGTTTAACTCTGAGTTCGCTTCCAAGTATGACGAGGCCAACATCGACTTTATCTCCTGGGGCGCTACTCCTTCCTTCAACAGAATTGGTGACCTGTATATCTTCGCCGACGAGGACAGCTACATCTATGAGGTAACTGCTGACGGCGCCAAAGAGGTTGCCAACGCTGAGTACGACGACGATTACGGCGCATGGCATATCAGAACCAGAACTCTGAAATCCTACGCCATCTCCGACATGAAGCTGAAAACTACTACTACCAGCTCCTCCAGTTCTTCTACCTCCACCCCCAGCGGCGGCGGCAGCACAACTGGTAAGCCCAACCCCAACACTGGTAGATAAGAGTACGGTTTCACAGCAGTGCAGCGGTTTCTTCTTCCGAAATACCGCGCACTGAGGGTTCTCCTGTAAAACAAAGCCCCGCACATTCTTTGGAATGTGCGGGGTTTTTGATTGTCACTGCAATCTATTGTAAAAGGATGGCGCCTTTGCTATACTGAGGATGAAGCACCGGCCTGTGAGCCGGCTGTTGATACCGAAGAAAAAGGAGTTGTGTACCATGCCAAAAGACATGTGTAAAGCATTTGCCTATGTAGATGCCACTCGGGATCAAACCATCGACCTGTATCGGAAATTTGTCAACCAAAAAAGTTGGAGCCGTCAAAAGGACGCGGTAAAAGCCTTTTCTGATCTTCTGAAAGCGGAGATGGAAAAGGAGGGCTTTGTATGCAAATATCTGCCGGTAGGAGGGCCTGCCAATGAACCTCGTGCCGATCTGCTGGTTGGTACCCTGGGCGCTGACCGTCCCGGTAAGCCAGTCCTTTTTATTGGCCATATGGATACAGTATTTCCTCCTGAAATGCATGAGGAAAACCCATTCTATATTGATGAAAAAGGAATGGCTCATGGACCAGGTGCCCTGGATATGAAGGGCGGTATTCTCATTGCTCTCAATACTGTCAAAGCGCTCAACGCCATGGGCTGGGCTGAGCGTCCCATCAAATTTGTTTTTGCCGGCGATGAGGAAATTAACCATGAGGGTGCCCAAACAGCGGAAGTTATGCAGGCTGAGTGCAAAGGCAGCTTGGTGTGCTTTAACATGGAAACCGGCCTGATTGACAACAAACTTTGTATCAGCCGTAAGGCCTGCCAGAGATTTTTGCTGCAGGTTGAGGGTGTGGAAACCCATTCCGGCAATGATTTTTATGGCGGCCGCTCCTCTATTGTAGAGATGGCCAGTAAAATTATGAAGCTGCATGCTCTCAATGAAAACCCCTATGGCAATACCATCAATATTGGTACTATTTCCGGCGGTACAGTACCCAACGCGGTGCCCAAACACTGCGAAGCGGTGCTGGATATCCGGTACAGCAGCCGGGAAGGTGGAGAGGTTATCCTGAAAGGCGTGGAGGAAATCAGCAAAGAGACCTTTATTGAGGGAACTACCACAACCCTCACCTTCTTAAACAAGCTGGATGTCTATGAGGCCACTGAGGATGTAATGAAATTGCTGGACTTTGTAAAAGGTGTAGCGGCTGAGTATGATCTGCCAGAAGTGGGAGGCAAACCTCTGGGCGGCGGTTCCGATTCCCCCAGAGCTCAGTATGAGGGAATCCCCACTTTGGACAGCTGTGGCGTACAGGGCCAGTGGAACCACACCATGAACGAATATGCTATTGTAGAATCCCTGTTTACCCGCACCAAGATGTGGGCGTCCGTAGTTGCCAATATTGATGATTTCCAGTTATAAATGTTTTGTTTGGGGCCGGCCATTCTGTTTTGGCGGGCCCCTTTATTTTTTTAAAATAAAATGGATTTAAGAACCTATCGGTTGCGTTTTGAAAAATCCGTAAAGGCTGTATAAAAATAGCAGGGCGAGAAATACTATCATTACCAAATGAGAGTATGCATTTTATGCAAAAGATACAGGAGGATAAATCAATGAAAGCAACCGGCATTGTAAGAAGAATTGATGATCTGGGCAGGGTGGTTATTCCCAAAGAAATTCGCAGAACCATGCGGATCCGGGAGGGAGACCCTCTGGAGATCTATACCGATAATGACGGTGAGGTTATTTTTAAAAAATATTCCCCCATTGGAGAGCTGGGCGCTTTCGCGGCACAATATGCGGAGGTGCTGTATAAAACTGGGGGCTATCCTGTGGTAGTTTGCGATCGGGATCATGTAATCGCTGTTTCCGGTATTCCTAAAAAAGAGGTGTTGGAACGTCGGGTGTCCCCTGGTTTGGAGGAAATTATGGAGCAACGCAAACTCTATAGCCTTTCCTCTGAGGATGTGCGCCGGCTCCATCCTGTAGAAGGTGTGGATCGCTATGCTATTGTGGCCGCTCCCATCATCGCCGCCGGAGATGTATGTGGTTCTATTTTGTTTCTTGCTGGTGATAACGGCGCTATGAGCACCGATACCGAGGTGAAACTCATTGCCACAGCGGCAGCTTTTTTAGGCAAGCAGATGGAGGAATAACGGGGAAGTTTTTGGCTTTCTCTGAAAATAGGACTTGAATTATCGGACGAAATGTGCTATATTAATTTATAGTTAATAGACTGTAGTTAAAAGAGTGGGACCAAAACCCGCTCTTTTGTTTATGTACGGACCATTTTATTCCATAGAAAGGATTTGATTTGGAAAATGGCAGGTGGCAAAAAAACCAATACAGTGAGTATTGCGTCCCAGTTGGCTGAACCCGTATTACAGGAACTGGGCCTGAAGCTGTGGGATATTCGCTTTGAAAAAGAGGGCAGCATTTGGTTTTTGCGTTACTTTCTGGAAAAGGATGGCGGCATTACCATTGAGGATTGTGAGAATTTCAGCCGCCGGATCAGCAAGCTGCTGGATGAGGCCGATCCCATTGATCAGAGCTATTACCTTGAGGTTTCCTCGCCAGGCGTGGAACGGGAACTGGTGAAAGATTGGCATTTTCAGGAGTATATTGGCCAGGATGTCAATGTTCGCTTGATTCGCCCAGTGGAAGGAATCCGAGATTTTACCGGACGACTTCTCTCGTTGGAGGGGGATGTCATCACCATTCTGCTGGAGGGGGAAGAGGAGGATTTGGAAATGTCCTTTACCCGCAGCGAAGCGGCTTATGTCCGTTTGGTAGATCATTTTGATTACAGTTCGGCACAATTGCCTGAGGAAGAATAACAGAAGGCCGCAGCAAGATAGGGGCCATCAATAAGGGAGGAACTAGCAAAATGAATAACAAGGAGTTTTTTGAGGCGTTGGCGCTGCTGGAAAAGGAAAAAGGTATTCCCATGCAGTATCTGGTGGAAAAAATTCAAAATGCCATCTCTATCGCTGTAAAACGGGACGCGGGCGGTTCTGAGGACAACATTGTGGAAATCGATCCTGTTACCGGCCGTTTCTTTGTAGCCATCCGTAAAATGGTTGTAGAGGATGTAGAAGATCCCGCCACTGAAATTACGGTCAATGACGCCGCCAAGTATACCAAAAACGCCGCAGTTGGCGAGATGGTACAAATCCCTCTGGAAACCAAGGAGTTCGGACGAATTGCCGCCCAAGCTGCCAAGCATGTGATTCGGCAGGGGATCCGGGAGGCGGAACGTGGACAGCTTTTACAGGAGTACCAGAACCGCCAGTATGATATTGTCACCGCCACTGTATTGAAAGTGGATCCCAAGAAGGGTAATGTCACTTTGGAGATTGGACGCAATGAGGCGATTTTGCCCAAAGCGGAGCAGGTTGCCGGCGAAGAGTATCACGAGGGCGATAAAATCAAGGTCTATGTGGTAGATGTAGCCAACGGGGAAAAAGGCCCCAGAATGATGATTTCCCGTACCCATCCAGGTTTGGTAAAACGGCTGTTTGAGATGCAGGTGCCTGAAATTTATGATGGCACTGTAGAGATCAAAGCCATTTCCCGGGAAGCTGGTTCCCGTACCAAAATCGCCGTATATTCCAAAGATGCCAATGTGGATGCGGTAGGCGCCTGTATTGGTCCCAAGGGAGCCAGAGTTTCCGGCATTGTAGAGGAACTGGGTGGAGAAAAAATTGATGTGGTCAAATATTCCGAAGATCCCACAGAATTTATCAGTGCCGCCCTTTCTCCCGCTGAGGTTTTAAAAGTGGACATCGACCCGGAAGTGCCCAAGAGTTGTCGGGTTACCGTACCGGATCACCAGTTGTCCCTGGCCATTGGCAATAAAGGACAAAACGCCAGACTGGCAGCCCGCTTGACCGGTTGGAAGATAGATATCCGTCCCGAAAGCGGATTCTATGGTGAGGATGAGGCGTAAGATGTTTTACTCCGGCCCTGTCCGGAGCATATCATAAAGACTGGCCTGCAATTTTACACAGGCTCTGGGAGGCTTATGACATGGTGCAAAAGAAAAAAATCCCCCTTCGGATGTGTACCGGTTGTGGAGAGCAAAAACCAAAAAAAGAGCTGGTTCGTGTGGTGAAAAGCCCTGAGGGGGAGATTTCATTGGATCTGACCGGCAAAAAATCTGGTCGGGGTGCCTATGTCTGCAGAGATATTGAATGCCTGAGAAAAGCCAGAAAATCCAAGCGGTTCGAACGGGCTTTTTCCTGTCAGATTCCCGATGAAGTTTATGACCGTATGGAGGAGGAACTGACCAAGGGTGAACAGTAGGATTCTTTCTCTGGTGTCTCTGAGCAAACGGGCAGGAAAATTGGTGCTGGGCTTTGATCCGGTAAAGGAATCAGCCCAAAAACAGACAGCCAGGCTGATTCTGCTGGCAGCTGACATCTCCCCTAAAACAGAAAAAGAAATACATTTTATCGCTCAGAAAAACCAAATTCCGGTTGCCAAGATGCCTCACAGTATGGATGAGGTTTGGCAGAGCGTCAACAAACGGGCAGGTGTGCTTGCCATAACCGAACAGGGACTTGCGCAAAAACTGTATCACATGCTCAGCAATGAAAAGGAGGACTGGATACTATGATGGAGAAATACCGTGTGCATGAGGTGGCCAAGGACCTCAATGTTCCCAGTAAAGAGGTCATTGACCTGCTGGGAAAAAACTTTGATACCCCCAAGAAACACATGACTGCTCTCACCGAAAAAGAGCTGGATGTTGTTTTGGAACATTATACACAGCAAAAACAGGTTGAAAACTTTGACGAGTATTTTAAAATGGCCCAGGAGAGTGGGGAAAAGAATCCCCCCAAGCAGGAGCCCCAGGAGACCAAACCTGCGGGGCAGCCTCCCCGGGAGAATGCCCGTCCCGCTTCTCAGCCAAACAACAGACAGCCCCAGAGACAGCAGAATGGAAAACCTGCTCAGGAACAGCAGCGGCCTGCTCAGCAGAATGGCCAGCGCCCGGCTCAAAAGGGTGCCAGCGCTCCCCAGCGTCCTGCTGGCAATGCGCCCCGGGCTCCTCAATCTAGTGCCCCAGCGGCTCAGAGCCAAAACCAGGCCCCTGTTTCCAACACCATTACCACTCGGGAATCCCGGCATGTGGATATGCGGGCGGCCAATGTCAACCTGGATAAGTACAACGAGCGCTATGAGCAGATGAGTAACCTGAACCGCCCCATGAGCGATGTCAAGAAACAGAAGCTCAACCAGCGTTCCGCCCAGAAGGGCAAGCCCATCAAGTCCCGGAAGGACAAGGAAAACGACAAGCTGAAACGGCTGGAGATGGAGCGTCAGCGCCGCCAGAAACTGGAAATCACCCTGCCAGATGAGATCACAGTAGGTGAGCTGGCTGCCAAGCTCAAGATTCAGTCGGCTGAAATTATCAAGAGACTGATGACCATTGGGGTCATGGCCAGTGTCAATGAGACCATTGACTACGATACAGCCGCTTTGGTGGCCATGGAAATTGGCGCCAAGGTCGAGCATGAGGTAGTGGTAACCATTGAGGAGCGTCTCTTTGAGCCGGAGCAGGACGATGAGGCCAATCTCCAGGAGCGGTGTCCCATCGTTGTGGTTATGGGCCATGTTGACCATGGTAAGACCTCCCTTTTGGACGCTATCCGTAAAACCAATGTGACCACCGGCGAGGCAGGAGGTATTACCCAGCATATCGGTGCCTATCAGGTTCAAATCAACGATAAGCCCATTACCTTCCTGGATACCCCCGGACACGCCGCCTTTACCTCTATGCGTGCCAGAGGTGCTCAGGTGACCGATATTGCTGTTCTGGTTGTGGCAGCAGATGACGGCATTATGCCCCAGACCGTAGAGGCTATCAACCATGCCAAAGCGGCGGGCGTTTCCATCATTGTGGCCATTAACAAAATGGATAAACCTACTGCTGATCCTGAGAAGGTAAAGCAGGAGCTGACCGAATATGAACTGGTTCCCGAGGAGTGGGGCGGCGACGTGATCTGCGTACCGGTTTCGGCCAAAACCGGTGAGAATATTGACACCCTGCTGGAGATGATCCTGCTGGTAGCCGAGATGCAGGAACTGAAAGCCAATCCCAACCGGATGGCCAGCGGTACTGTGATCGAAGCCAAGCTGGACAAAGGCCGGGGCCCTGTGGCTACTCTGCTGGTACAGAATGGTACCCTCCACAGTGGGGATGTGCTGATCGCCGGCACCGCTTTGGGCCGGGTACGGGTTATGCTCAATGACCGGGGCGAGAAAATTGAGGCGGCGGGACCCTCCACCCCTGTAGAGGTTACCGGTCTGGCGGAAGTACCCGCGGCTGGCGACCTGTTCAATGTGGTAGAGGACGAGAAGCTGGCCAGAGAGCTGGTGGACAAACGCCGCAACGAGGCCAAGGAGGAGCAGTTCAAGTCCTACCAAAAGGTCACCTTGGATAACCTCTTCTCTCAGATTTCTGAGGGTGAGATGAAGGAACTGCCCATTATTATCAAAGCCGATGTACAGGGTTCTGTGGAGGCTGTAAAACAGTCTTTGGAGAAACTGTCCAACGACGAGGTACGGGTGCGGGTAATCCATGGGGCGGTAGGTGCTGTCAGCGAGTCGGATGTCATGCTGGCCAACGCTTCCAACGCTATCATTGTAGGCTTCAACGTCCGTCCTGACCCAGTGGCCAAGGAAAACGCCGAGAGAGACGGGGTAGAGATCCGTCTGTACCGGATTATTTATGACGCCATCAATGATGTGGAAACTGCTATGAAAGGTATGCTGGCTCCCAAATACCGGGATGTGGATCTGGGCCGGGCTGAGGTTCGTGCTGTATACAAGATTTCCGGTGTGGGTGCTGTAGCGGGTTGTTATGTACTGGAAGGTAAAATTACCCGTACCGCCAATATCCGCATTGTACGGGATGGCATCATCATCGCCGACGACAAGCTGGAAAGCCTCAAACGGTTTAAGGACGATGTGAAAGAAGTGGCTTCCGGCTATGAGTGTGGTATGAGCCTTTCTAAATTCAACGACATTAAGGAAGGCGACGTATTTGAGGCATATATGGTAGAAGAGTACAGAGACTAAAAAGAAACTGGTTTTCCTCCGGGCGGTTGGTACTGGCTGCCCGGGGAACCAAAAAGAGAAAAGGAGGAATGGATCAATGCCTTCCTATAAGATTTCTCGCCTCAGTGAGGATATTAAACGGGAACTCACCGATATTATGCGTTCCCTTAAAGACCCCCGGATTACCGGGATGCTGAGCATTGTAAAGGTGGATTTGTCGGGAGATATGTCCCATTGCAAGGTATATATCAGCTCCCTGGATGGTATGGAGGGTGCCAAAGAGGCTGTAGCGGGACTCAATAACGCTGCTGGCTTTATCCGCCATGAGATCAATCAGCGGATTGACATGCGCCGCTCCCCGGCTTTCCACTTTGTGGCGGATGACTCTATCGCCCACAGCGCGGACATTGCGAGAATTTTAAACGACTTAAAGTAAAAGGAGCGGGGCACAAATGCAGATTGACTTAAAACAGTGCTGCATGCTGTTGGCCACAGCGGAGGACATTTGGATTTTTACCCATAAAAACCCCGATGGGGACACTTTGGGGTCCGCCTATGGCCTCTACTATGGCTTGACTGCCATTGGCAAACGGGCAGCGGTTCTCTGTTCCGATTCCATGCCCAAAAAGTTTGGATACTTTTATCCCCAGGGGCCCATGCCAGATTTTGAACCCCAGTATATTGTGGCGGTGGATGTGGCGGATATCCAGTTGCTGGGTCCCGCTTTGGAACCCTATGCCCATAAAATCGATCTTTGTATCGACCACCATATTTCCAACACTGGTTATGCGGAGCATCTGCTGCTGGATTCTCACGCGGCTGCCACCGCCGAGATCGTCTATGAGATAGTCACCGCCATGGGGGTATCCTTGACCCAGCCGATGGCTACCGCTTTGTATACGGGTATTGCCACCGATACCGGTTGTTTTCGGTATTCCAACACCACAGCGCAAACCCATTTCCGAGCCGCCAAGCTTATTGAGGCTGGAATCGATATCACCTATATGAACCAGCTGCTTTTCGAGACAAAGTCCAAGGGGCGAATCGCTTTGGAACGGCTGGCTATGTCCACCTTGGAGTACGCCTTCCATCAGCGCTGCGCCACCATTGTCCTTTCCAGGGAGATGGTAGCCCAGTCAGGGGCCGAGGATGAGGACATTGACGGCATTTCTTCCATGCCCCGGCAGATTGAGGGTGTGGAGGTAGGCGCCACCCTGCGGGAACGCAAGGAGGGCGGCTACAAGGTTTCGGTACGGACTGCCCGGTCGGTGGACGCTTCGGAAATTTGCAAGCGGCTGGGAGGCGGTGGACACAAGGCCGCCGCCGGCTGTGTGATCTCCGGCACCCTGGATGAGGCCAGGAGAAAACTGTATGAGGCCATTGGAGCCCAGTTGGGGGAACAATGAAAGACGGCGTACTGTGTATAGACAAACCGGCGGAGCACACTTCGTTTGATGTGATCGCCAGAATGCGGGGCATTTTAAAGACTCGGAAGCTGGGACATACCGGCACCCTGGACCCAATGGCCACTGGTGTACTGCCGGTTCTCATTGGGCGGGCCACCAAGGCCTGTGACATTTTACCCAATCAGGACAAGGCCTATGAGGCCACTTTTCGTCTGGGAATTACCACTGACACCCAGGATATGGGAGGAACGGTGCTGGAAACCAGGCCGGTTCTGGTTGGAGAAGAGGAAGTGAGGCAGGTAATTGCCTCCTTTGTAGGCACCCAACAGCAGGTTCCGCCCATGTATTCAGCGGTGCGTGTGGATGGCATGCGGCTCTATGACCTGGCCAGAGAGGGCCGGGAAGTGGACCGTCCAGTCCGGGAGATCACCGTTTATTCCATCCAGCTGCTGGATATGCAACTGCCTGATGTCACCATCGCTTTGCGCTGCTCAAAGGGCAGCTATGTCCGTACCCTCTGTCACGATATTGGGCAGCGGTTGGGCTGTGGAGCGGCATTGACCAGTCTGCGCCGCACCATGGCGGCGGGATATACCCTGGCGGACGCGGTAACTTTGGAACAGCTTACCGACATTGTGGCGGCTGGCAAGGTGGACGACTATATCCAGCCGGTGGATAAAATTTTTGGGGTACTGCCATCGCTTACCCTGTCGGAAAAGACCTCCCGGATGTATCAAAATGGGGTAAAGCTGGACTGGAGAAGGCTCCGTCTGGAATACACCCCCCAAGATATTCGGGTCTATGGCAGTGACGGCAGTTTCCTGGGGATTTCCTATCTGGATCAGGAGAGTGGGGAACTGCGGCTGCGTAAGCTGTTTTCCATTATTCAGGACAAAGAACCCAACAGGTTTTGACTTTATCAAACCGGCTATTTTCAGGAAAAGAGGGGAAATACGCTGTTTACCATAACCGATTTTGGCAAGAATAACCTGCCGGATCAAAAGACTTCTGTTGCTCTCGGCTTTTTTGACGGGATTCATCTGGGGCATCAGGCGGTGATTTCCCAAGCGGTGGCCCAGCGGAAAAAAGGACTCATTCCCTGTGTATTTACCTTTACGGTGGGGCAGGAGACACCGGCTGCCAAGCAGGGCCAGGGGTTTCTGCAGACCGAAAAAGAGAAGGAACGGATTTTGGCCCGGATGGGGGTGGAGTATGTATTCTGCCCTGATTTTTCCCAGTTCCGCCATCTGACGCCGGAGGAGTTTGTGGACCAGCTTCTGGTAAAAAAATTTCAGGCAAAAATGATTTTTTGCGGAGACAACTTCCACTTTGGAAAAGGTGCCTCCGGCAATGTGGAACGTTTGACTCAGCTGTGCCAAGTGCGTGGAATTACAGTTACCCCGGTGCCGGTTGTTCTGGATGAGGGGGAGCCTATTAGTTCCACCCGGATACGCCGCTGTATTGCCCAGGGAGACTTTCTGGCGGCCAATCGGATGCTTGGACATCCCTATACTCTCACCGGCCCGGTTATTCACGGCAAGGGATTGGGAAGTACCAGGTTGTATCCCACTGCCAACCAACGATTTGCCCCGGGTCAGTTGGTTCCTCGCAACGGGGTCTATGCCACTGTTGTGGAAGTGGATGGCCGCCGGTATGTAGGGGCTACCAATGTAGGACGCAAACCCACCGTAGGCAGTGAAGAGGTATTGGCTGAAACCCACATACTGGATTTTGATGGAAACATTTACGGCTTGGATATTCAGGTGGAGTTTTATCACTATTTGCGGGGAGAGCAAAAATTCGGGTCGCTGGAAGAGCTTTTTAAAGCCATCCGGAGCAATATTGATGATGTCCGAGCCCTCTGTCAAAAATATCTTTAACCAACAGGATTTTTACTTTACATCACAAATGCCATGTGCTATAATTAATTCTTGATATGACCTTTTTCCTGGCTTGAGGAGATAGGCCCCTGTGGGGAGTGTCACCCACCTCAGGCTAAGATTCTGGTTGTGATAAATTTTATGAGGTGATAGTATGCTGTTAAAAGAAGAAAAAAGCGCAATTATTGAAGCCAACAGAGTCCATGAGACCGATACTGGTTCTCCCGAAGTTCAGATCGCTGTTCTCACCAAGAGAATCAATGATCTGACTGAGCATCTGAAAGAGCACAAGAAAGATCATCATTCCCGTCGCGGCCTGCTGAAGATGGTTGGTCACAGAAGAAATCTGCTCAACTACCTTCAGAAGAAAGATATTGAGCGTTACCGCGCCATTGTTGCCAAGCTGGGTCTGCGTAAGTAATGTTGAAACAAGAAGGCAGGTGACGGGTTCACCTGCCTTCAAATGCATTAGGTTAAAACCGGGGGCAAACAGACAGCTTTAGCAGTGAATCGGATGTCCGAGTGAAGATTCGGGCAGCGGATTAATTGCTAAAAGCAGGCGTTTTGCCCCCACAAAAAAGGAGGCAGTTTATTTATGTTTGAACAGTTTCGCGTGTTTAAAACCATGGTAGCTGGCCATGAGATGTCCTTTGAAGTAGGCAAGATGTGCGGGCTTTCCAATGGTTCCTGTTTAGTACGTTATGGCCAGACAACGGTTCTGGTCAATGTTACCGCGTCCCGGCAGCCCAGAGAGGGTATTGACTTCTTCCCTCTGTCTGTAGATTTTGAGGAAAAACTTTACGCGGTTGGTAAAATCCCCGGCTCCTTCCTCAAGCGTGAGGGCCGTCCCAGTGAGAAAGCCATTCTTTCTTCCCGGGTAGTGGACCGCTCCATCCGTCCTCTCTTCCCTCACGATATGCGCAATGACTGTACTGTCATTATGACCGTTCTCTCGGTAGATCCCGACTTTTCTCCCGAGGTGTGCGGCCTGATCGGTACTTCTTTCGCTCTGTCTATTTCTGATATTCCATGGAATGGACCCATTGGTGGTGTCAGCGTGGGTCTGGTAGATGGAGAAATTGTCATCAACCCCAACGCCCAGCAGCGGGAGCGTTCCGACCTGAACCTGACTGTAGCTGGTACCGCCGCCAAGGTGTGTATGTTGGAGTGCGGCGCTAAAGAGGTGGACAACGCCACTATGATGCGTGCCATCAAGGCCGGCCATGAGGAAGTCCAGAAAATCTGTCACTTTATTTCTGAGGTACAGGCTGAGATTGGCAAGCCCAAATTCACCTATGAGCGGATGGAAATTGACCCGGAGATGTTCGAGGCCATCAAGGAGTTTGCCATTGAGGATGTACGGGCCGCTTTGGATACCGATGACAAAAATGTCCGGGATGCCCGCCTGGCTCCTGTAATTGACGGAATTCACGCCAAATTTGATGAGGTATATCCAGAAGAAACCGCTAAAATTGATGAGTGTATCTACAAACTGCAAAAATTTGTAGTCAGAAGATGGCTGCTGGATGATAAAAAGCGGGTAGATGGCCGTAGAATGGATGAGATGCGTCCACTCAATGCGGAAGTAGGTCTGATTCCCCGGGTGCATGGCTCTGGTATGTTTACCAGAGGCCAGACTCAGGTGCTTACCATTGCCACTTTGGGCGCCATGCGGGAAGCCCAGCTGCTGGATGGCATTGACAATGAGGAAACCAAGCGGTATATGCACCAGTACAACTTCCCCTCCTACTCGGTGGGTGAGACCCGTCCCTCTCGTGGCCCTGGCCGTCGTGAGATTGGCCATGGCGCTTTGGCTGAGAAGGCCCTGCTGCCTGTAATCCCCTCGGTAGAGGAATTCCCCTATGCTTTGCGTTTGGTTTCTGAGGTGCTCTCCTCCAATGGTTCCACCTCCCAGGCCTCCATTTGTGGTTCCACCCTGGCTCTGATGGATGCCGGTGTGCCCATCAAAGCACCTGTTGCCGGTATTTCCTGCGGCCTCATCACCGAGGGAGACCGGTGGGATACCATGATCGATATCCAGGGACTGGAAGATTTCTTCGGCGATATGGACTTTAAGGTAGGTGGTACCCATAAAGGTATTACTGCCATCCAGGTAGATATTAAGTCGGATGGTCTGGCTATGGAGGTCATTGAGGACGCTCTGGAGAAAACCTATAAGGCCAGATGCTATATTCTGGATGAGATTATGCTTAAGGCTATTCCTGAGCCTCGGGCTGAGCTGTCTGAGTTCGCACCCAAGATGCTGACCATAACCATTGACCCTGAAAAGATTCGTGAGGTTATTGGTTCCGGTGGTAAGGTAATCCAGAAGATCAGTGCTGAGTGTGACGCTAAGATTGACATTGAGGACGATGGCAAGGTCTTTGTATCTGCCATTGATATTGAAAGCGCTCGCCGGGCCATTCAGATGATTGAAACCATTGCCAAGGATCCAGAGGTTGGAGCTTTCTATAAGGGCAAAGTGACCCGTCTCATGGCCTTTGGAGCTTTTGTGGAGATCGCTCCCGGCAAAGAGGGATTGGTACACATCTCTAAATTGGACACCAAGCGGGTTGAAAAGGTAGAGGATGTAGTCAATGTGGGAGATGAGATTATTGTCAAGGTGACAGAAATCGATTCCCAGGGCAGAATCAACCTCTCTCGGAAGGACGCTCTGCTGGCCATGGAAGCGAAAAAACAATAACGGCATTGCCTGAGGAAAGGACAGCCTGAAAAACGGCTGTCCTTTCTTATTTTGCCCTAAACAGGTCTAAAACCGACAAATTCAGCTTTTTTACACCCTTGAGGGTTGAACCCCTTTTTGCTATAATTAAAAACATATGTAGCTGAAATTTCATACATATTGACAAAATAATTAAATGGAGTGAACAATTTTGGAAGATGGCAGTTGGATAATGTATGTTTCGGTGTTGATTCTCATCGGATTTTCCGCCTACTTTTCCGCATCAGAAACAGCGTTTTCATCGGTGAACAAAATTCGGTTAAAGAATTATGCGGACAGCGGAAGTACCAAGGCGAAAGCCGCTTTGGAAATTGCGGAAAACTATGACAGGACACTTTCAACCATTCTGGTGGGTAACAACGTCGTAAACATTGCCAGTGCATCCATTGTGACCATCCTGTTTACCGATCTGTTTGGCGCCAGCGGCGCGGCGATTTCCACCGCCGTTACAACAGTGTTGGTATTGATATTTGGCGAGATTTTGCCTAAAAGTTACGCCAAAGAGAACAGTGAGAAATTTGCTTTAAAAACAGCGAATATCTTAAACTTTGTTATGTTGATCCTGTCGCCGGTAGCGAAATTTTTTACGATGCTGCAAGGTTTAATGGCTCGTTTTTATTCCTCTGATGAGAAAAACCCATCGGTGACAGAAGAGGAACTTAAGTACATCATTGAAACCATTGAGGAAGAGGGTGTCCTCAAAGGGGAAGAAGCGGATCTGGTACAGTCGGCTCTGGACTTTAATGACATCACCGTTCAGGAAATTCTGACCCACCGGGTAGACATGGTGGCGTTGGACATTACCGATGATATGTCGGAGATTATTGCCACTGTTATGGAAGAACGTTTTACCCGACTGCCGGTGTATGAAAAATCGGTGGATAACATTATCGGTATTCTCCAAAGCCGGGATCTGTTGGAAGCGGTTGTGCGGGGCGAGACCATTGATCTGCGAGGAATGCTCAGCGAACCCCACTTTGTCCATAAGACCAAAAAAATCTCCACCCTTTTGGCTGATTTTAAGCGGATGCGCTCCCATATTGCCATTGTAACCGATGACTACGGCGGAACTATGGGTATTGTCACCATGGAAGATGTATTGGAACAGTTGGTTGGCGATATTTGGGACGAGGACGAGGAAGTGGAGCAGGAGTACACCCGTCTGGATGATGAAACCTACGAAGTCAGCGGGGATATGGACATTGAGGACATGTTTGAGCTATTCCACTATGATGATCGTAACTTTGACAGTGAGTACAACACCATGAGTGGTTGGGCCATGGAACAGCTGGAACGTCTGCCGGCGGTAGGGGACAGCTTCACCTATCATGGGTTTACCATTACCGTTTTGGAATTGGAAGAGCAGCGGGTAAAGAAGCTGCGGGTTCATTTTGAGCCGGAGCAACCGGAGCAGGATGAGGAAGAATAATGTTGTGTTTATTGGCGTCAAAAACGGCATCGGAAGATGCCGTTTTTTGGTTTTATGGGTTTTGCCCCAATCATATATATATATATATTCGCGAAAGATTCACAGGACCTACACAGGTGTTTTAAAAGTTTCTATTATTCTATGGGAAGAAAAGATAGCGGGCGGTAAAGTAGTGCATTTCCAATGTTTTTATGGTATACTGATATGTAATCCCTTTGTATGGCCCAAAGCCAAAGGAATGAAAAAGGAAGTGTTGCTATGCATAACATTCAAAAAGCAAAACGTGTGGTTGTAAAAGTGGGAACTTCCACACTGACCCATGAGTCCGGCCTCATTAATATTCGTCGGATCGAGCAGTTGGTAAAGGTTTTGGCTGACCTTAAAAATTCTGGCAAGGAAATTGTACTGGTCAGTTCTGGTGCCATCGCGGTGGGAGTAGGCAAATTGGGCTTAAAGGAGCGACCTTCCGACATTCCATCTAAACAGGCCTGCGCGGCAATCGGTCAATGTGAACTGATGTATTTATATGACAAGTTGTTTTCTGGTTTTAATCACAATGTAGCGCAGATTCTATTGACCAGAGACAATGTGGAAATGGAAGATCGCCGGGAATACATTGTCAATACCTTTGATCGTCTGTTGGAATTTGGCGTAGTGCCCATTGTCAATGAGAATGATACTGTGGCGGTGGATGAAATTGTCTTTGGAGACAACGATTCCCTATCGGCTACAGTAGCGGAGCTGGCCGGGGCCGATCTGCTCATATTGATGAGTGATATTGAGGGCCTTTATAACCAGAACCCCAAAAACAATCCCAATGCCCGCCTCATTCCGCGGGTGGATAAAATCGATGACTATATCCGCTCCATCGCGGGAGGCAGCGGTACCAATCGTGGCACCGGCGGCATGATTACCAAGATTCACGCGGCGGAAATTGCCACCCAGTCGGGGATTGATATGTTGATTGTCAATGGCTCTAACCCGGAAATTTTGTATGATGTTTTTGAAGGCAAAGAAGTTGGAACCCATTTTGTGAGGGAGGAAAAAGCTGAATGAAAACAGTGCTCCAGCTTGGAAAGGATGCGAAACTGGCGGCTAAAAAAATAAATACCGCTTCCACTGGAATTAAAAATCAGATATTACTTGCTGTTTCGCAAAAATTGCGTGATAACATTGAGACAATTGTAAAAGCCAATGCAGCGGATTTGCAAAACGCCAAAACCAGTGGTATGCGCCAGTCTATGATAGATCGTTTGACCCTTACTCCTGTCCGTATAGAGGCCATTGCCCAGGCGGTAGAACAGGTGGTACAGCTGGCGGACCCTGCGGGTGTTGTGGAAAGTGGTGTGACCCGTCCCAATGGGCTGCGTATTTACAAGACCAGGGTGCCTATGGGAGTGGTGGCCATGATTTATGAGGCCAGACCCAATGTCACTGTGGACGCCGCGGCTCTCTGTATCAAGTCGGGCAATGCCTGCATCCTGCGGGGTGGCAAAGAGGCCATTGAAACCAACCGGACATTGGTTGCGCTGATCCGGCAAGCCATAGAAGGCTGTGATATGCCGGCGGACATTGTCTGCCTGGTGGAGGATACCAGCAGAGAATCCGCGACCCAGCTGATGACCCTCAATGGCTATGTGGACGTACTGATTCCCAGAGGTGGGTCTGGTTTGATTCAATCGGTAGTAAAAAACGCCACTGTGCCCTGTATTGAGACCGGGGTTGGAAACTGCCATATCTTTGTAGATGAAACCGCTGATTTGCAGCAGAGCGTAGCCATTGTGGACAATGCCAAAACCCAGCGTCCCAGTGTTTGCAACGCGGTGGAAACCCTTCTGGTTCATAAGAATATCGCGGGGAAATTCCTGCCTATGGTGGCTGAGAAGTTGGCGGAACACCATACCCAGCTGCGGGGGTGTCCTGCGACCTGTAAAATTTTAGGGGATGGGGTTATCCCCGCCACTGAGGAAGATTACCGTACCGAATTTAATGATTATATTTTGGCGGTTAAGGTAGTGGAAAATTTGCAGGAGGCCATTGACCATATTGGAACCTATTCCAGTGGCCATTCTGAGGCGATTCTGACCAATGACTATGGCAACAGCCAGAAGTTTTTGGCTCAGGTGGATGCGGCCGCGGTATATGTCAACGCTTCTACCCGATTTACTGACGGCGGTGAATTTGGATTTGGCGCTGAGATCGGCATATCCACACAAAAGTTGCATGCCCGAGGACCTATGGGATTGGCCGAGTTGACCACTACCAAATATGTGATTTTGGGAGATGGACAGATCCGCGGTTAAATATTTTGCAACAATCTGTGCAGAGTGGGGCTTAGGTTCCCTAAAATTGAACCGCCGGCGCACAGCGGCAGAATAGGATAACTATGGAGCAAAAAAACACAAAAAATTCCCGTAAGGCATCCCGCAACAAATATGCGGCACCGGTGGGAGCAATCTATTTTATTTTAGTCATTATTGGGGCCATTACAGTTATTTATGGAAGTTTTAAGCTTACCTCCCGCTTTTTGGATAACTCCAAAGAGGTGGAGCAGCTGGAAGCTATGTTAATGCCTGTATTAATGTTTGATCCGGTTCCTTTTGATACCATTGAGGATGCGGACCCCATTATGATTTTGCAGTCCTCCTTGTGGTCTACATTGTACAGCGAAAAAAGATCCAGCTATACCTATGATGACAATGGGTATATGGTTGTTCCCGCATCCGATGTGGAGGTAGCTGCCACCAAACTGTTTGGTCCAACGGTAACCTTGACCCACACAACTTTCGGCGATTTTGAGAACACTTTCACCTATGATGAGGAAAATAAGGTGTATCGGGTTCCTTTAATGGCTCAGGCGGGATATTATACCCCTTCTATTGATGGAAAAGACATTGTTAAAAATGGGGAATACCTGGATGTAAAAGTAGGTTATGTGGCCCCAGGCTTGGCTTGGTCCACTGACTCTCAGGGCAATAAATATGAGCCTACACCGGATAAATATATGATTTATCAGGTCAAAAAAACCAAGGATGGCTACTATATTGTTGCTATTAAAGACCCAGGGGATAGTACAAGTTCCGGGGCTCTTCATGACCATGAGTAAAAAACAAAAGCCTGCTCAAACCACTTGTTTGGGCAGGCTTTTCTCTTGTTTTTTCCAATTGTATGGGGTAATATAGAACCAGAAAAGCGTAACAAAAAGCGCAGTTACAAAGAAGGAGGCGCAAATCGTTGAAATCACAAGAACAGGTCGTGGCGCCTATATATCATCAAATTGCGGTAGATCTTGCCACCAAGATTGCCAATGGAAAATATAAGGTTGGGGAGAGAATTCGGGGCCGTTCCATGCTGGCCAGCCAGTACAATGTTTCCCCTGAGACCATCCGACGGGCCATCTTTATTTTGCAGGACATGGGTATTGTACGAAGCCTGCCCAATATTGGTATTGAAGTGCACTCTATGGAAAAAGCGGCGGAATTTGTGGCCAAGTTCCGGGATATACAGGCTATTACTACTGTAAAAAATGATATTAATTCTTTGATGGAAAATATAGCGTCTCAAAACCAGGAGCTGATGGACCGGATTCATACGCTGTTAGAGCAGATTGAGCGATATAAGGTATTTAACCCATTTATGCCTTTTGAACTGGAAATCCATACAGGAGATGTAGTGGTAGGTAAAACCATCTCACAGGTGAATTTCTGGCACAATACCCGAATGACTATTGTGGGGATTAAACGGGGCAAAGAAACCATTTTGTCCCCTGGCCCCCATCAGTCATTCCAGGAAGGAGACATTGTAGTTGTAGTAGGGGACGAGGAGTCTTTCTATCGGGCTAAGCTGTTTATTCAGGGCAAATTGGAGCAGTAAAAGTTAAGTAAAAAAAGCGTTGGAAAATTTCTTTCCAACGCTTTTTTTATAGAAATCATTTTACACTTTTGGTGTGGGCTCCATTCCCAGCAGTTTCAAAGCATTTCCACTGAAGATGAGTTCTCTGGTGGTTTGAGGGATATCGCACTGTTCCAGCCAGGCCTTTTCCCAGCTGGCGGGATGCCAGGGGCAGTCACTGCCAAAGAGCAGCCGGTCAGGACGGTGGTTTTGAACAATCCGCTCAAATTGTTTGAAATCCATCTCCCGGGCAGTCATAGAGATATCAATATAGATGTCCTCTCCTACCAGCAGCCGCTCTGTATCGTCAAAACACAAAAAACTGCCCAGGTGAGCGGCTACGATCTTCATTTTAGGGAATCGCTTCATAATCCGGGAAAACCGCAGAGGGTCCGCATGGCGGTTGAGTACCGAGCAGTGGTCAAATCCTGCATGGAAAGAAACAATCAGCCCCAGGTCGGAGATTTTTTGGTAAATTCCATCCATTTTGGGGTCATCAATATAAAATTCCTGGAAATCGGGATGAAGCTTTACCCCTTTCAGTCCCAGCCCTTTGATCCGGTCCAGCTCCTCCAGAGCGTCGGGGGAGTCAGGATGTACCGAGCCAAATCCCACAAAGCGGGGATGGCTGTTGACCTGAGCCGCCCACTGGTTGATGGTATGTTCCTGTCCTGGACGGGTGGCAATATTTAAAATCACTCCCATGTCTATGCCCCACTCATTCATTTTAGCTAAGGTGCCCGAAAGGGTGCCGTCGGTGGAGGGGAACATCCCCGAGTTGTTGGTGAGCTTATGAAGGGCTCTGGGAGCCAGAGGATCGGGGAAAGCGTGCATGTGAAAATCAATAATCATAGATTGGTTCCAGAAATAGTGGCATCATTTCTGCTTCTGATGAGAAGCTCCTAACAAAAAGAATTAATAATTTAATATTTTACACCTTTAAAGCTATACAAATCAAGGGGATAAAACAACAAGAAACGGCAGCATTGCTGCCGTTTCTTCTGGTAAAACTAAACATTTTCTTTTAACAGGCCGCTGCGATAGGCTTCCAACAGATTGGTTAAGCTGTCGATTTGCTCCTGAATATCCCGGCCAATATCGGTGTCGGCTACACGAATCCGATCTTTGGAGACCTCGAAAATAGTGGATGTGGAGAGAATGTCGGTGTTGTGTTCCAAAGCTTCCTGCATGGAGAGGAAAGGCTCGTGGGAGATGAGCCGCAGTCCATAGGAATTGGCCACCAAGGTGTAGCCGGCAATACCGGTAGTGGGCTGATAGGCCTTGCAGAATCCCCCGTCAATGACAATCAGTTTGCCGGACGCCTTGATGGGGCTTTCTCCATCTTTGGTTTTAACGGGTACGTGGCCGTTGATAATGTGAGAGTTTTCCTCATCCAGGCCAAATTCCCGCAGAATTTCCCGGCAGACCTCTTCGTCCTCGGTGTGGTGGTAATAGGGATTCTTGGGTTCGGTCCAGGTGGATTTGTCAGCGATAAAATACCGCTCAAATGTAGTCATCCGGTCCCGTCCGAAAAAGGGAGATTTGGGACCGCACCACAGATACCACATCATATCCTCACAGCTGCGCTTTTGTGGGCTGCCCCAGGGGGCGAAATAAGCCTGGCGGACCAGCTTTTCCAGCAGATCCAACAGGGCCTTTCCCCGGTAGTCCTCCCCCTGCCAGCGAAGGGCGCTGAAGCTGCCATCTGGCTCCAGGGGAATACAACCATGATAGAGAAGATTCCCGTTAAAGCAGGTGTACAGTCCACCGGAGGAGTAGAGAAACCGCACATGCTCCTGAAGCTTATCGGAATTGCGAAAGGCATCCCGCAGTTCCCGGACCACTTCCTCCTCCTCAGCGGTGAGAGCGTATGGGTTTTGGGGGTCCACTGTGGGAAAGTCACAGTCCTTCATGGGATATACCGTTCCCCCAACTGTTACGGTCCCAGTGGTATAGTCGATTTTATCCAGCAGCAGCCGGTCTTCCATAGCGAATTCTGGATTGCGCAGAATGGTTTGTCCCTCCAGCTTGAACTGAAGGACAGCTACCGCTTTCAGTAAGCGGGAGACCAGATCCAGGTTGTAGGGACTGCTGTCTTGGGCAGCCACCACTTTGGGTTTAAAACAGCCTGGGTCTTTGTAGGTCTCCTGGGCAAAGGAGATAAGATGCCGCAGGCTGATGCCATATCCCCGTTCCAGCATATCCATATTGGAGTACCGTACACTGATGGTAAGCACATTGGCCATACAGGCTTCGCTGCCTGCCGCCGCACCCATCCAGAGAATATCGTGGTTGCCCCACTGGATATCCACACTGTGGTGTTGTTCCAGCAGGTCCATAATTTTATCTGCTCGGGGTCCCCGGTCAAAAATATCTCCCACAATGTGAAGCCGGTCCACTGCCAGCCGTTTGATTACCTTGGCCAAAGCTATAATAAAGGCATCCGCCCGGTCAATGTCGATGATAGTGGAAATGATTCGGTTATAGTACTGCTCCTTGTCTTTGGCTTCATAGTTGGTGTGGAGCAGCTCATCAATGATATAAGAAAAATCGGCAGGCAGGGCTTTTCTCACTTTGGAGCGGGTATATTTGGAAGAAGTCCAGCGGCAGACATCAATGAGACGGTGTAAGGTCAACCGGTACCACTCATGCAGGTCAGACTGCTGGCGTTTGGCGATTTCCAATTTGCTTTCGGGGTAGTAGATTAAGGTAGCCAGTTCTGCGCGTTCGGCGGCACTCATACTGTTGCCAAATACCTTGTCCACCTTTTCCCGTACCACGCCGGAGGCGTTATTTAAAATGTGATAAAAAGCCTCATTTTCCCCATGAAGGTCACTCATAAAATGTTCGGTTCCCTTGGGCAGATCCATAATGGCTTTGAGATTAATGATTTCGGTGCAGACACTCTGTATGGTAGGAAACTTTGTGGAAAGCAGACGGAGATAGTTCATTTCCCGCTGTAATTCTTGATCCATTGCTGTCATGTAATCACCTCAAATGATAGTATACCATATTTTGGCGGCTTAAATAAAGAAAGCAAACCAATGTCCTGGTAAAATATTGATGAATTTTGTTTTTACCCTGTTTTTCAAATAGGGACAGTTGACCAGATAACTACCTTGTGGTACAATGTAGCTAAGCTACTATGTGACACAAGGTAGAGGAGGAATGCCGGTGTATGATCGTTCCCAGTTGATGAGAGGCACATTGGAAGGATGTATTCTCCACATTATTGGTACTGAAACCACCTATGGCTACAACATTGTCACCCGGCTCCAACAGTTTGGCTTTACCGAGGTTCGGGAAGGAACCATCTATCCTTTGCTGGTCCGGTTGGAAAAGAAAAAGCTGATTGTGGGAAGATATCAGGCCTCACCTTTGGGGCCCCAGCGGAAGTACTACTCACTTACACCACAGGGGCAGGCCCTGTTGGGCGACTTTATTGCCTGTTGGCGGGACCATGAGCGATCGGTAAACAACACCTTGGAATGGAGGGGTTAGATGTTTTGGGAAAAGTGGACCAGCGAGCTGACGCAGCTGCAAAACAGAAACAACCGGAGGCTGGAGCAGTGCAGCTGGGAGGATGCCTCTCTGATCCGAAAGATACGGGGAGAGCTGGCAGTACCTCAGATCAGCGAGTTTGAGCTGGAAGTTGTGATACAGGATCTAATCGATATGGCCCAGGACGCGAGAGGACGGAAAGAATCCCTGAAAGAAGCTCTGGGTGTGTCACCGGAGGAGTTCTGCCAGGGGGTATATGCCAACTGCCGGCACACCGGCTGGGCGGAACGGATTCTTGGTTTTTTCATGCGGCTGATCGCACCTGGTTTTATTATTTTTGTGGTAAGCGGACTGTTTTGGATGTCCTCTTATGACTATTTTCTCCTGCGGGAACAGCTGACAGGGGAATCCATGGGGCTGCAGGGACAGACAGTGATGCTGTTGCCAGTACGGCTACTGGTGCTTTTAGCTGTATTCTTTTTGATTTTGGAGCTGTGGCAGCTTTTGATTGCCCCACGGCTGATGCGTTGGCGGGGAGGCCGGTGGATCTCCATTGGGTTTGTTCTGGTAGCCTGGGTCATTTTTGTTTTTGGCATCAAGACAGAGGGCTATTGGTCAGAGGGCAGAATGGTGGGCTTTAACCTGCCTTATGCTATTCCCTTATATTTTTTACTGGTACTGGTGCTTTATCTGGTATGGCGTTGGTGGATCCATCGCCTCTCCCTGGAATATGATTGGAAGCGGGCGGAAGACCGAACAAATTAACCCTTATCAGCAGTATACCTGAAATAGAATTGTTTTGGCTGAAATATTGTGATAAAATATTACCAATAAAATACAATTGTTTGTAGCGGAAAAGCAGGAGGCGATACTGTGAAAAAAGTTTTTTTAATTGGGGATTCCATCCGATATGGTATAGATGGGGAAAATGGCTATCTGTATGGGTATGGCTATTTTGTAAAGGAAAAACTGAAAGGCGAGATGGAGGTATATGCTCCTGATGAGAATTGCCGTTTTTTGCAGTATACCTTGCGGTATCTCCATGAGTGGGCAGCTAAAATAGAAGATTGCAGCGCCATTGATGTGGTTCACTGGAACAACGGGCTCTGGGATGCCCTGCGTCAGTTTGGAGAGGAACCTTTTACGCCTTTGCCCATGTACAAGGAGTATCTGGTGCGGGTTTACAAGAGAATCCGGCTGCTTTTCCCCAATGCCAAGATTATTTTTGCCCTTTCCACCCCTGTTTCTGAAGAGATGGCTCGACCTGACTTTACCAGAAAAAATAGTGAAATAGAACAGTACAACCAGGCGGCCATTGAGGTTATGGACACATTGGGTGTACCAGTCAATGACCTGTATACCCTGGCCAGTCAAATTCGGGGGCAATATTATTTGGACTGGGTCCACTACAATGCGGAAGGTTCAGCCATTCTGGCGGATAAGGTTATTGATGCCATCCGGAAAGTATTGGATGATAGTTTACCAGAATAAAAAGTAAAGGAATTCTATAAAAGCAAAAGGAGTTTTGAGAAAAGCAAAACTCCTTTTGCTTTTTATAGGGTTTTGACTGGGTTGCCCCTACCTTGGGAGATTGGCCCGAATGATGACGCAGGAATTCTATTTTTCGTTGAGGCCCCAGAAAATGCATATTGACAGCTGGAATAGTAATATAGTATATTAGAAATATCTTAAATACTTATCTGGAGGCATATATGAAATTGATCAAAAAGATGGCCCGGGTGGGAAGAGAATGTGTAGCTTGTGGGTGCTGCGCCTCGGTTTGTCCCCGGGATGCGATACAGATACTTTATGGCATTGCCGCACAGGTGGATGCGTCTCGGTGTGTAGGCTGTGGCCGGTGTGCCAAAACCTGCCCTGCCGGCGTAATTGAAATGATAGAATGGAGCAATGAGAAATGAAGAGAAAAAAGTGGTCGGATTATCTTTGGCTGGTAGAGCTGACGTATTTATGTCTGGGAATGTTTAATATCCTTTTCGCCTGGCTGGGAATGATTTTCTTTACACTCCCTTTGGCAATTGCTGTTTTTGGCGGAGGAAAGGCCTATTGTAACCGTTATTGCGGCAGAGGACAGCTGCTGGATCTGTTGGGGGAAAAGTTGCATCTGTCCAGGCACAGAGTCCCTCCTGCTTTTTTGCGGTCAAAGTGGTTTCGGTATGGCTTTTTGTTATTTTTTATGACTATGTTTGGCCTGATGCTGCGTAATACCTATTTGGTTTTTGCAGGTGCTCCCCTGAAAAAGGTCATCACCCTTTTATGGGTATTCAAGCTCCCCTGGCAGTGGGCTCAGGTAGATCTTGTAGCGCCATGGGCAGCACAGTTTGCCTTTGGCTTTTTCAGTGTAATGCTGACATCCACCATGTTGGGACTGGTCACTATGCTGTTGTTTCGTCCCAGGACATGGTGTGTATACTGTCCTATGGGTACAATGACCCAGGGGATTTGTCAGTTGCGGAATGGAAAGGAGATGTCGCAGCATGGAGGAACGTGCAAAACAGGTAGCGGAACTTCTGAAACTGCTTGCAAATGAGCATCGACTGCTGATTTTATGTGCACTGATGGAAAAAAGGATGACTGTAGGAGAAATTCATCAGCATGTTCCCAATATTACCTTGTCGGCCCTGTCTCAGCATCTGAGCCAGCTGCGCATAGCGGGTATTCTCGCCAGTGAGAAGCAGGGGATGTGTGTATGGTACCATCTCCAGGACCCCAGGGTGGCTGCGCTGATTGGCGCACTGCAGGAGCACTATTGCAGCGATTGATTTATCAAACAGAGGGACAACCGACATTATGTATTTTGCCGGGAGTCCCTCTTGTTATATGTGAAGAGGCGTTTTATAATAAAAATAAAATTTTTTTCTTTGCAATAAAACCACAGGTTTATGCATTATACAGTTGACAGGAGCGAATGGTTTATGTTACCCATTTTGGCCACTATGGCGGAAAACTCCCAGGTATTGCTCAATCCCCAGGAGTTGGAAAAATTGATGGTTGGTCTGGCTGCCGGAGACCGGGATTCTTTGGCGGCACTTTACCACCGCACCCGGGCGGCGGTATATGGACTGGCACTTTCCTACCTGAAAAATGGGCATGACGCTCAGGATGTGACCCAGGAGACCTTTGTCCGGGCTTGGGAAAAAGCGGGACAATACCGGGCACAGGGTAAACCGTTGGGATGGCTGTTGGCCATAGCCCGCAATCTGTCCCTCATGAAACTGAGGGAACGGGGAAAAATCCATGATCTGTCCGAGGACCAGTGGGAAAACCTGGCGATTGAATCCTCAGAAGCCACCCAGGAGGACCGTCAAATCCTTTTGGCTGTAATGGGTCAGCTGTCTGACCAGGAGCGTCAGATTGTTATGCTTCACGCGGTGGCGGGTATGCGCCATCGGGAAATAGCTTCTCTGTTGGAGATCCCTCTGTCCACTGCCCTCTCCAAATACCATCGCGCCCTGAAAAAAATGAAAACCGCCCTGAAAGGAGATGAAACCCTGTGAGCAATCGTGATTTAGAAACAAAACTTCGCCAAGCCATCCATCATGTGGCGCCTGACGATCTGGACGGGGTCCTCTCCCGCTGTAAGGATCAGAAAGGAAATGTGATACAGATGAGTGAAAACAGAAGTGACAATAGAGTGGTTCGCCCCAATTTCCGGCGCTATACCCCCTGGATTGCCGCGGCTTGCCTGATGCTGGCAGTTGGTATTGGTTTTTACTACCGGCAGCTGAACGCCATTGCCTCGGTAATATCCCTGGATGTGAACCCCAGTGTGGTGCTGTCTGTCAATAAAAATGAAAAGGTGTTGGAGGCTCATGCCGCCAATGGAGATGGACAACAGATTTTGGATGGCATGGATTTGAAAGGAACCCAACTGAATGTGGCTGTCAATGCCATTGTTGGTTCCCTTTTAAAACATGGCTATGTAGATGAGTTGGCCAATTCTATTTTGATCACGGTGGAAGATGACAATACCGCCCGGGGCAATGCTTTGGAGCAGTCCTTGGCTGGGGAGGTCAACGCTATTTTGGAATCCGCTTCGGTTCATGGCGCCATTCTTTCTCAGACAGTAGCTTCCGATGATCCAGCTTTGGAAGAAAAAGCAAATCAATATGGTATTACTGTAGGAAAAGCTACTTTGATCCAGTCCATGGTCAATCAGAACAGTCAATTGAGTTTTGACCAGCTGGCAGGTTTGTCTGTCAATGAGCTGAATCTTTTGGCGTCCAATCCCAAAAATGATCCGGCAAACCTTTCCTCTACAGGTTCTGCCAGCGATAGTGCCTATATTGGGGTGGAGAAAGCTAAAGAAGCTGCCTTTGCTCACGCTGGACTTTCTGCCAGCAGTGTGACAATGGGGGAAGTGGATTTTGATTATGAGGATGGCCGGATGGCCTACGAACTGGAATTCTATGCCAATGGCATTGAGTATGAATATGATATTGACGCCTCCAATGGTCAGGTAATTAAATATAGCCAGGAAAACAAGGGTATGTCCTCCTCTTCCACAGCAGGACAGAGCGGAAACGACATTGGTGAGGATAAAGCTCGTGAGGCTGCATTAAAGCACGCAGGAGTTTCCCAGTCCCAGGCTACCAATATTGTGGTGGAAAAAGATTGGGACGATGGACGTTTGGAGTACTCTGTTGACTTTTGGGTAGGCAATGTGGAATATGATTATGAAATTGATGGTTCCACCGGGGCTGTGCTGAAAAGTGAAAAAGAAACCCATGCCTCAGCTGCAACCAACACCATTGGGGTTGAGAAGGCCAAATCCATTGCTTTGACCCAAGCGGGGGCAACCGCTTCCCAGGTGAGGGAGCTGGAGGTCAGCACCGAGCTGGATGATCGGACTCCCCATTACGAAGTGAGCTTTAAATGGAATGGCATGGAATACGAGTATAAAATTGATGCGGAAAGCGGTGCTATCCTGTCCCATGAAAAAGATTGGGATTAATGTAGGTTACAGAACGTAACACAAAGGCCCTGTTTCATTTTAAAACAGGGCCTTTGTTGTTTGAGTTGTATGCTACTGGGCTGGGGTATGTTGCCCTCTGCCGCCCATACCGCCGCCGGGCCGTCCATTGCTGTTTCCATAAATCAGAGAATCCAGCGTAATCTGGGCGGTGTCAGATCCGGTAGTAATTGTATAGGTATTGCCGGCTGTCAATTGGGGGCTGCTGATTATCACTGAGTTATAGCTTTTGGGCGCTGTCCAGGAGGCGATGGTATTGCCAGAGCTATCGCTGACAGATATGGTACTGCCGGCTTCCTGGTTATTGACAGTCAGAAGAATGGAGCCCTGTGTAGAAGCATCTCCAAAGTTCTGCATCATAGCGGACATACCTGTTCCGATTAGAGTGCCGCCAGTGATGGTGGCGCTGCCGTCATAGTCCAAGGGGGAGTCCGCACCCTGTTGGGAACCGGATACAAAGACGGTTCCACCGCTCATGATCAGGTCACCATTGGAGTCCAGGCCATCTCCGCCCGCGTCGATGGTGATGGTTCCGCCCTCAATGGAAATATACATCGACTGGGAACCAGAAACCGCATCTCCGGCGGCATTGATACCATCGTCACTGGCTACCATTTGGATATTCCCGTCTAAAATGGTGACAGTGGTGCCTTCCAATCCTTCATAGCAGGTAACGATATCGATGGTGCCATTTTCTACAGTGAGGGCCCCATCCGCATGGAGGGCGTCATCCCCAGTGCTGATTTGGGCAGTGCCGTTTAAATAGACCAGATCTCCATTGGAATGGAACCCATCATCAGCACAGTCCATGGTAAAGCTGCCATCTCCGATGGTAAGAGTCGTACCGGCTTTAAACCCCTTTGTGCTGGGAGTGTCATCCGCTGTCTGGGATTCTTCTGACGAATTTTCTGACTGTGTATCCGCTGAGAAGTTCTCTCCCTCCGGGCGTTCCATCGGTTGGGTACCATCCGGGGCTGCATTGTTACCTGGGAATTCAGTCCCCTCTGGAGGCTGAGGACGCTCTCCCGTTGCGCTGTCCCGGTTCCACTGGCCTTTGCCCATGCCGCCGGGCATCATAGTGTCTGTATGGGTTTCTCCATTGGCGCTGCCGCCGCCAGTGGTTATGGTGTAGCTGCCGCCGTCCACCTGCATCCAGCTGCTGGCGCTGAATCCATCTCCCTGGGCGGTAATGGTATAATCGCCTCCTGCCAGATAGACATAGCCTTTCTCACTGTCCTCTGTGTTGTCGCTTTGTACTCCGTCCTTGCCGGTGTTGAGTATAAATACGCCATCAGCAATGGCAACGGAATCTTTGCCGCACAGGCCATGGCTGGCAGCGGTAATGGTATAGGTACCGCTGGTCACTACCAGATCGTCTTTGCTTACCACTCCATGGCCGGCTGTTGCCTCAATTGTCAGGCTGCCAGTGCCGTTCAGGGTCAAATCGGATTTCGAAAAAATGACACTGTCAATATTGTTGTCGTCAATGGCTGTGTAGGTACCGCCATTTTTTAGCGTGTTGTCCGAGCCGTCTGCCATTGTAATAAAAACCTTGTCAGCAGAGGGAATGTAAATGGCTGCCGAAGTGGCGTTGGCAATTTCTACATTATCCAATACCAACTGCACTTTATCGGTTTCCTCGGCATTGACTATAACCATTCCATTGTCCAATTGACCGGAGAGAATGTAGGTTCCCTCATCGGTGATGGTCACAGTGCTGCCATCTATGGTTACCGCGTCACTGTCACAGCTGGCTCCGCTGCCAGTCAGAGAAATTTGAGCAGCCGAAGAAGTGTCATATCCGATTTCCATGTCCCGGTCGCTGAATAGCGAGGCGAATTGGGCGTTGTCAGACAGGCTGGAGGATGAGGAACTATTGTCCAGACTCTGGGACGGTGTGTTGCTGCATGCCGATAGCAAAAGGCTGCCGGTCAGTAAAAAGGTTAAAATCATTTTTGAACGCATGGTGTTTACCTCCTATAGTTCTCCAATGGCGCTTTCCTGGTTGGAGATGGTGATTTCCAGGTTCCCATTACGGCAGCGCAATTTATCAATCAATTCTTTTTCGTTGGCGTCCTTTCGTAAAGTCAGGTTATAGGTCAGGCGGAACAAGCTGCCCATATTTGTGGTTTTTACCTGTGTTAGCTGGTAATTAGACGCATAATCTTTGAGCAGTGCTTCAAATACACCGGGGTAATCCAAGTCTTCCGGGATGGTGATGTGCAGTGTTTTGTAAAGAGCGAACCGTTTGCCAGCGCCAAAATCCATGTAGTTGTACAGGGCACTGATGCCTCCCAACAGGATAGCGATAAGAAAGGCGTAGCCGATATATCCCATTCCCAGAATGAGACCGGTGCCCATAGCCAGAAAGATGGCGCCTATCTCTTTGGCGGAACCAGGTACCGAGCGGAAACGCACCAGGCTGAACGCGCTGGCCACTGCTACGCCGGTTCCTACATTGCCGTTGACCATCATAATGACTACACAGACAATAGCGGGCAGCAGTGCCATGGTAGCTACAAAACTTCTGGTGTATCGGGCGCGATAGGTATAGCAGGCCGCCAGAATTAATCCGATCAACAAGGCGCTGCCGATACAGAGTAAAAATTCAGAAACCCCAATGACTTGTGTCATATCGGTATCAAATAATCCACGAAACAAATTTTCAGGCATAACGAAGTTCTCCTTGCATTTTATTGATTAAGATGTGCTGATAGGCAGTGCCATATTTGGAAAAAGAGCTTTTGTGGATGCCGCACTGGGTCAGTACATGGGTCATCCACAGAGGAATTCCACCGGAAGTTTTAATTTCCATTAGGGTTTGCCCTTTGCCTAGAATAGGCGTGCCGTAAATTTCACTGTCCAATGACATTTCTGTTTGGCGGTATAGGATATTTTCATCAAAGGTGATTCGAAAATCACTGTTGTCTAAAGGGTAATAAGCTTCCCGCTCATAACTTAAAAAAGCTGCGGGATAGAGTGGTTGGTAGTACTGACGGAAATACTGAATTTCATCCCCGATTTGAGAAGATATAGGAAAGGGAGCCCCTGTTTCCAGGCTTTCCATTACCAGATGTTGAGGCAGGGAAACGCGCCGTTTATATACCACAGATTGGTATTTCTTTTTCAGTTCCACAAATACTGGATCTTGGTAACCGGCCTGTTTATAACTTCTGATCCGAATTTTTTCTTTGTAAGCGGGCCGCTCCAAAGAGCGGCGAACAAGCCGGAAATTGGCTGTATCCAGATAGATATTGCGTATTGTGGCACGTCCATATTGATCCAATTGCATTCTATCCTGCATAGCGCGAAATACAGATTCTTTTTGTGCTGGCGTCAGCAAATATTTTAACTCATAACGCTGAAAGGTCATTTGAGCACACATATATCACTACCTCCGTTTATAGGATTTCTGTATTACGGTTCTCATGATAATGGATTTACCTTAACGGTACTTAAAAAATCTTACGAAAACTTTACAAACAAAAACTTCCATCTGAGAAAGGAATTTCCTTTCTCAGATGGAAGTGGAGCAGTATATGATTAGCTGTAAAATGAAACGGGAAGTGTGACGGTGAAGGTCAGAGAGTGCCCATCCTTGGTAAAAGCAGTAATTTTCCCTTTGTGGGCTGTTACAATTGCCTGGGCGATGGAAAGCCCCAATCCATAACCACCCGTTTGGGAATTGCGGGAACTGTCTGTGCGATAAAAACGGTCAAAAAGATGCCCGATCTGCTCTTTGGATATAGATTCCACTGTGTTGGAAATAGAAAAGCAGATCTGTTTTTTTTGACGTGCCAATGTACAGATGATTGTTCCTTGGGATGGAGTATATTTGATGGCGTTGTCCAACAAAATTGAAATCAATTTGCGGATGGATTTTTCGTCCCCATTAAAAGAAAGCATTGGTTCTATATCCAGACAAACGGTCTTTTCCTGTGTCTGGGCAACAGTGAGAAAACTTTGTATGGTTTCTTCCACTACATCAGACAAGGGAAATTCCAGCTGCTGGCCTGTGTGTCCAGTCTCTTCCATGCGGGAGAGCAGAATCAGATCATTGGTCAGATCAGACAGACGTTTTGTCTGGGTTTGTATATTGTGAACCCATTCATTTTCTCCCAGGTCCATGGTGAGAATTTCGGTGTTGGCATCGATAATAGTAAGGGGCGTTTTTAGTTCATGTCCCGCATCGGTGATAAACCGCTTTTGTTTTTCATAGTTTTCTGAAAATGGCTTGACAATCCTTCTGGACAGCAGGATTAACAGCAGCAGCACAAACAGGGAACCGGTAAGAGAAACAAGGACACTGTTCATCAATAGTGTCCGGAAATTGTCCAGGCTGCGCCCACAATCTAAAAACAGTATGAGAGATCCAGCGCTTTGGGGAGAGACAAGATACCGATAGTTGCCTAAAAATCCATGGGTTGTGCCCTCGTTTTGGACATGCTGGGCGTATTCTATTGCAGTGGAGGTGTCAACAGCGGCAATTTTGCCGGTATTGACAGCAAATACATCCCCATCCATATTGAGGGTTACGAAAAAATATCTGGTTTCAAAGGGAAGTTCAGGTGAAAAGCCGTTTTTCTTTTGAGGAGGCATTTCTTTGTAAGGAATGGCTTGTCCCATTTGCTGTGGAAAAAAACCGCCATTTTCCGCTAAGATTGAGAGGGTAGAATCTGCGTCAGATACAATTTTTTGGTAGTTCAGACAGCTGATGGTACCCAAAATTACAATGAGAACCGCTGACAGGGAGATCATAGCGGCGGCAATCAGTTTAATGCGCAGTTTGGCAATCATGTCAGTTCCTCCAAAGCGTAGCCGGCGTTGCGCTTGGCCTTGATTTGAATATTGGCTCCTAGAGCGGTAAGTTTTTTTCGCAGATAAGAAATATATACCCATACTACATTGAGTTCCGCCTGGCTGTCATACCCCCAAATTTTTTCCATAAAGCGCTCGGTTGTAATATATTGATGTGGGTTGCTCATTAAGAGTTCCAGCATTTGGAATTCCTTGTTGGTCAGGCTCATGCTTCCGTTGGGAGAAGAGAGTTCAAAAGTAGTTTGGTCCAATGTGATATTGCCCATTTGGAGACGAGCGGTGGCCTGGGTTGTACCTACACGAGTCATGGCTCGGATTCTGGCCAGCAGTTCCTTGGTTTGAAAGGGCTTGGTCAGATAGTCATTGGCGCCGCTGTCCAATCCCTCCACCTTGTCATCTACCTCTGACTTGGCGGTCAGCAAAATCACAGGGACTAAATTTCCCTTGGCCCGGATGGTTTTTAGCACCGAGATGCCATCCAGTTTGGGCATCATAATGTCTAAAATCACACCGTCATATTGTCCACATTCCAAATAGTCCAGCGCCTCCTGGCCATCATACACAGCATCTACCGAGTAATGGTTTCGTTCCAGAATGGTAGTCAGAGCTTTGGAAAGGGCTCTTTCATCCTCTGCCAGCAGCAGCCGCATAATTGTTTCACCACCTGTTTTAAGCACTCTATAAACCAATCTTATTATACTATATCCCACCAACTTTAAATAAAGCTTAAAATGTGGTTGGAACAGTGATGAGCTGGGCAAAAAATAAACCTATTTTATTTCCCTGTTTTTTGTATCTGTACTACCGTCTCCACATGGTCAGTGTGGGGAAACATATCCACCGGCTGAATGGCGGTGACCTGATAGCCATGCTGGGTCAGGTAGGTGAGATCCCGCTGTTGAGTTTCGGGATTACAGGAAATATAGACGATCTTTTTGGGAGCCAGCGTAACAACTGAGGACAGGAAGGGAAGATCACTGCCTGCTCTGGGAGGGTCCATAAATACCAGATCCACCTTCATTTTTTCCTCAGCCATCTGAACCATACATTCTCCCGCGTCTCCTACATAAAAGCGGGCATTGTCAATTGCGTTGCGTTTGGCGTTGGCAATAGCATCCCGAACCGCTTCCCGGTTGGATTCAATACCGATAACATATTTGGCTTTTCTGCTGGCGATCAGCCCAATCGTACCAATGCCGCAGTAGGCGTCGATTACTGTTTCGCTGCCAGTCAAGCCGGCAAATTCCATGGCTTTTGTGTATAAAATTTCGGTCTGTACTAGATTGATCTGATAAAAAGATTTGGCTGAAATACGAAAGGTACAGCCGCAGAGGGTGTCCTCAATAAAACCGGGCCCATACAGGATTTCTTCCCGGTCTCCCAGTACCAGGCTGGTGTGGTGAGGATTAATATTCATCAGTACAGTGGTAATGTCTGGATGAATTTTCAGCAGTGCCTCAACAAAGCGGCGTTTAGCGGGGAAAATGGGGCTGCCCGACACCAAAACTACCATAATTTGGCCGCTGGAAAATCCCCGCTTTACCAAAACATGACGCAAAAATCCCCGACCGGTGTCCTCATCAAAAGGAACCAGTTTAAAACTTTTAAGCAACTGGCGGATGGTTACAATAATGGAATCGGCGATTTTGTCCTCAATCAGGCAGTTGTCTACCGGTACAATCCGGTGACTGCTAGATTGGTACACCCCTGAGATGATTTTTTTCTTTTGATCCATTCGAAAAGCTGCCTGTACCTTATTGCGGTAGTGGAAAGGATTCTCCATGCCAATGATAGGGGAAACCCCATGAAAGGACTTTAATAGACGCTCCACCTTATTTTGTTTGTATTTTAGCTGTTGGCTGTAGGGCATATGTTGCAGCTGGCAGCCTCCACAGCGGCGATACAGGGGGCAGGGGGGTGTAAACTCTGATACAGTTTCTGGATTTGTTTGGGCAGCAGATACAGCTGAAGCCGAAGCTTTTCGAGAGGATGGGGCAGAAAAGTTTTTTCTTTTTTTAAGATACGAGGGATTCTGTTTCATAGTGGTATGCATTCTCCTGTTTGGTCATTAGGCTGGTAGTTGAATTTAATAGGACAAGTTGACAGGAAAGAAAAGACAGAACCCCAAGCAGGGGTTCTGTCTCGGAATGTACAGGTAAATTATACAGTTTGTTTCCATACTTCGGGGTTGCTGAGGGTGTCCGCCATACCTTTGACAAAGCGCTCCACCATCTTTTTACCCTTTTCAGGAGTAGCCAGATAAGAATTGCCCTTTACGCCATTGGGAGTGTGCTGTTCCATCTTGTGGAAGGTGGAAAGAATACCCTTGTTTTCAGCGTCCAGAACATATTCCAGCGGGCCTTTGGTTTCCTTGTAGATAGGATCGATCAGATCCTCATCCAGAGCCATCAGCAGAGAAGTTTCGCTTTCGCAGGCGTGAACCATCTTCTTCTGGCTTTCCAGAACTTCACCCTGAACACTCAGGTCACCATTGGTGTAATGGGCGAAGTAAACAGGGAAGCCCAGTTCCTCATTGATGCCAACCAGAGCTGCCTGGGTGGGGGCGTTGTTTCCGCCATGGCCATTGAACACCAGGATTTTACGGAATCCATGGGCAGCTACACAGCGGCAATAATCTGCCAATACATGCATGTAGTTTTCTACCGACAGAGACATGGAACCAGCAAAGTTCATGTGATGGCGGGAGTTAGCTACCGCAATGGTGGGGGTTACCACACAGGGACAGCCTCTGTTGCACAACTCGGTGGCAACCTGCTCTGCCATCCATGTGGCCATCAGGCTGTCACAGCCTACTGGAAGATGAGGTCCATGCTGTTCGGTGGAACCAACGGGAATCAGAACAATTGCCTCCTTCTCGGCGAGACGTTTGATCTCGGGGGAGGTAAGATTGTCCCATCTGACTGGATTTTTCATACTGAGGACTCCTTTTTAATAAAATCTTGGATACAATCCAAAAAGGATAGCGTACTTTACCTTAAACTTTTTGCTGCCAAACCTGTGGGTTGCTGAAGACATCCACCAGGCCATCCACAAAGCGGCGAACCATAATTTCACCTTTTTCCTTGGTTGCGGCATAGGAATTGCCCATTATGCCATTTTCGGTATGGCTTTCCATCCGGTGGAATGTAGTTAAAATGTGCTTGTTTTCTGCTTCCAGCGGATATCCGGGGTTGCCTTTGAGGGTTTTATACATAGGATCAACTAAAGACTCATCCAAAGCCAGCGCCAGAGAGGTTTCCCCTTCACAGGCATGGTTCATACCGGTTTGGGTTTCCAAAGTTTCCGGCTGTACCGTGAGATCGCCTTTGTAGTAAGGCGCGTAATACACTGGGAAGCCCAATTCCTCATTGATACCAACCAGGGCAGCCTGGGTAGGCGCGTCATTTCCGCCATGGCCATTGATAATGGCGATTTTATGGAATCCATGAGCGGCAACACAGCGGCAGTAATCAGCCAATACCGCCATATAGTGTTCCACAGACAGGGAGATAGTTCCTGCAAAGCTCATGTGGTGGCGGGAGTTGGCTACCGCGATGGAGGGGGTTACCACACAGGGAATCCCTTTCTGGGACAGGGAGGCGGCAACCTGTTCGGCCATCCATGTGGCCATCAGATTGTCACAGCCCACCGGAAGATGGGGACCATGTTGTTCGGTAGACCCCAGGGGAATGAGAACGATAGCTTCCTCTTGGGCCAGACGCTTGATTTGGGGGGAGGTCAAATTATCCCACCGGACCATGTTTTTCATGACAAAGACTCCTTTATAATGGAATATATTGGAACAATATAAATAGCAATCAGGAACCAGAGGAGCACTTGGCGGCGTCAATGGCCAAAACAATCATAAGACAAAGAAGAGCGTCCTGAGGATTGGAAATGTCCAAGACATAGGTGTCAGTCCACTGAAAAAGCTGTTTAGAAGCTGTCATAATCAGATTTCCTGCTGGATCCCACACCTGATAGTCCCAAGCCAAGCAGTCTCCATGGACTTTCCAGCCTCGGACATCTAGCGAAAAGGTGGGACGGAACAGGGAAAAGTGTTTTTGAATTACCCCAATGGGCTGGTCCTTTTCATAGAGGATAAAACGGGGAAGGAAGGTAAATACCTCTTCTTTTACGGTACCAAGGTGATTTTCCAGCTTGTCATATATTTCCAGGCGATGGCCCCAATCCAGCTGTCCCCGTACAGTAAAGACGGTATTTCCCTCTTGGTCAAAAATATCGTAGTTGTCAAACCAGGAAAAAAATCTCTGACGGAACAGCAACTGCATGGAATCATTTCCTTTCTTCTGACCACAATAAAATCAAAACGACTATTGGGCAGGGGGAACGACGCAGTCCAATCGGGCCACAGTTTCCACATGCCCAGTACGTGGGAATAAATCCACTGTCTGCACCTTGGTGAGGGTGTACCCCTTTTCCGACAGCCATTTAATATCCCGGGCAAGGGTGGCACTGTCACAGGAGACATAGACAATCCGGCTGGGGGACATTTGGCATATGGCATCCAGTGCCTGGGGTGAGCAGCCTTTCCGGGGAGGATCGACCACCACCACATCGGCCTTGGTTTTCTGTTGCGCCAGCGTCTGCACAGCGCCAGCGGCGTCGTCGCAGAAAAAGTGGGCATTTTCAATCCCGTTGCGTTTAGCGTTTTGTTTAGCGTTTTCAATGGCAGCGGGGATTATTTCCACACCGATCAGTTCTTTGGCTTCCCGGGCCATACTCAACCCAATGGTTCCTGTGCCACAATAGAGATCCACCAACACATCGTTGGGTGTCAGCTGGGCAAACTCTTTGGCGACCCCATACAGGATTTCCGCTGCCTCCCGGTTGACCTGGTAAAAAGCTAAGGGAGATATAGAGACTTCCAATCCGCAGATTTGGTCGGTGATAGCTTCTTCCCCAAACAGCAGGATATTATCCCGCCCTAAAATCACATTGGTTTGGCCCCGGTTTACATTGAGTACAATGCTGACTACCTGGGGAAAGGTACGGCGCATAATTGTCACGAACTGTCCCGCGTGAGGAAGCTGGGTACCATTGATGACCAGACAGAGCATTACCTTGTCACTCTTTTCCCCATATCGCAGGTAGATGTGACGGACCAATCCCCGATGGGTTTGTTCGTCGTAAATGGGAATATGATACTGACATAAAAAGCGATGGATTTCTTTTAAAATGTCAGTGAACAGGGAGGGCTGCAACCGGCAGTCCATACAGGGAACTACCCGATGGGAATGTTTGGCGTAAAACCCGATTTGCAGCTTCCCGCCTGCCAGCTGAACAGGATATTGGGCCTTATTGCGGTATTCCAGCTGTCTGGGAGAGGGGATAATCTCCCTTTTTTGTGGATTTACTCCCCCAATTCGGCTTAGGTTTTGATAGACCCAATTGTTTTTCAGTTTGCATTCGCTTTCATAGGATATGTGTCGTAAACCACAACCACCACACTGGGCGTAAACTGGGCAATCTACAGCAATCCGGTCGGGAGAGGGAACAAGAATTTCTTCAATTTTGCCAAAACAGTAGGTGGAGAGTACTTTTAAAATTCGCACCCGTACCTTATCTCCTACAGCCGAAGAGGGGACAAACACAGCCATTCCCTCATAGCGGCCAATACCGAAAGCCTCAGCGTTTATATCTGTAATCTCCAGGGTGATACAATCGTTCTTTTGTAACATGACACACTCCATTTCTCAAAAAGTGCTGGGAAAATATCTCTCATACACGTCTTTTATTTTATCACAGAATGACAGGAAATGCTAGGGAAATTCTATGAGATTTCATGGGTTTTGCCTATTTTCAGGTGGAATGAGAAGCGAAAAAAGACGGATTTTCCCACTGTTTACAAAATAACGGTAGGAAATCCCTATAGACTGTGTTAAAATAAAAAAGAGTTTGACAAAATATACCGAAAAGGGAAATCTGAGGATAAAGGGAATGCTTGTATCTCTGGAACATATCTCAAAATCTTATGGGGCTGATCTCATCTTAAAGGATGTCACCCTGAAAATAGAAAACCACGACCGGATTGGATTGATTGGGGTCAATGGAGCAGGTAAATCTACCTTGCTGCGGATTCTGTATGGGGAACTGGAAAGCGATGAGGGAATCCGTTCCATCACCAATGGGGTAACCATTGGCTTTCTGCGTCAGAACAGCGGATTGGATCATACAAACACCATACTTGAGGAAATGCGCAGCGTCTTTTCCTCCCTGCTGGAAATAGGCGAGGAACTGGAACAGGTGCATGGAGAGATGGAAGCTCTCTCCAACCGGAACGATGCTCAGTACCAGGAATTGGTCCAGCGCCAGCATCAGTTGCAAACCGCTTTTGAGGCGGGGGACGGCTATATGATTGATGTAAAAATCAATACAGTGCTCAATGGTATGGGGTTTGCTGGCCGGGATCGGAATACCTCTATCTCCTCTTTGAGCGGTGGGGAAAAGACCCGTTTGGCTTTGTGCAAACTGCTGCTGGAAGCGCCGGATCTGCTGATTCTGGACGAGCCCACCAACCATTTGGATTTTAAAACCCTCCTTTGGCTTGAGGAATATCTGAAGGGATACAAAGGAGCTTTGATGATTGTTTCCCATGACCGGTACTTTTTGGACAGTCTGGTCACCTCAATCTGCGAGCTGGACCGAACGGTGTTGACTCGCTATCCAGGCAATTACACCAAGTATCTGGCTTTGCGGGAGGAGTATTACACCCGTCAACTGAAATTATATGAGGCCCAACAGGAGGAAATTGCCAGGCTTCAGGACTATGTGGACCGCAATATTGTACGGGCCACTACAGCTAAAAGCGCCAAAAGCAAGCGGAAAGCCATCGAGCATATGGAGCTGGTCCCAAAGCCCAATCCACCTCTCAAACCTGCCAAGATGAGCTTTACCTATGAGCGGGAGCCGGTAAAAGACGTACTGCATGTAGAAAATCTGTCGGTTTCGGTGGGAGAGGGAGAACAGGCCAAGGAGCTGTTTTCTCATTTGAATCTGGATTTGATGCGGGGGGAAAAGGTGGCGCTAATTGGCCCCAATGGTATTGGGAAATCTACCTTGCTCAAAGCCATTCAAGGACTGGTGGGCAGGAACGCCGGTAAAATTACCTGGGGCAAAAATACCCAGGTGGCCTATTATGAACAGGAGAATACCGGGCTCCATGAGGAGAAAACGGTCCTCAATGAATTGTGGGACCGCTATCCACGAATTTATGAGCATGAGATCCGTACCGCCCTGGGAGGCGTGCTTTTTACCGGTGAAGAAGTTTATAAACAGGTGCGCAGCCTTTCCGGTGGGGAGCGAGCCAAGCTGAAATTCGCCATTCTGATGCTGCAGCATGCCAATGTCCTGATTTTGGACGAGCCTACCAACCATCTGGACCTTGCTACCAAGGAGGTATTGGACAGGGCGCTGGGAGAGTTTACCGGTACCTTGCTGATGGTATCCCACGACCGGTATCTTCTCAGTAAGGTGCCCAGCCGCATTGTGGAGCTGACTGGCGAGGGAATCCATAGCTATCCTGGCAACTATGAGGCCTATCGCCGGGCGATTGCCCAGCCTTCGGTCACTGCCACCAAACAGGAGGAGCTACCCAAGGAGGCTGTTCCCTCAGCGTCGGCCAACGCCTATCACCGTTCCAAAAAGGAACGGGCCATGCAGGTACAGCAGAAAAAGAAACTGGCTGAAACCGAGGCGGAGATTGCCCGGCTGGAAGAGGAAAATGGCACTCTGCAAACAGAGATGTCCCAACCAGAGGTAGCGGGAGATTACGCGCAGCTTTCCCAGCTGTTGGCCCAGTTGGAAGAAAACAACCAGCGGTTGGAAGAGCTGTATGATATATGGTCCCAGCTGCAGGAGCTATGCTGACAAAAAAGTAAGTGATGTTTTATAATTGTGAAGTTCCCCACAGGGTCAGTGAGGTGATTGATTTGAAGATTGAATGGAACAGACGCTATACCACCATTGCTATCTACGCGTTTCTGGTGATAGCCGCTTCAATTCTCTTCTGCTATGGGGTTTTGAATTTTGAACAGATTGCGTTTCATGCCAAGAATATTGTCAAAACCTTAAGTCCGTTTACCTACGGTTTTGTTATCGCTTATATTCTCAACCCAGTGCTTCGGTATCTGGAAGACAAGGTTTTCCCAGTAATTTTTGGGAATAGAGTCAGTGAGAAGCTGCAAAGAGGGTTGGCAATCCTGCTCACTTTTGCTTTTGCTGTAGCGGTAATCACCATCTTTTTCTGGATTGTAATTCCTCAGATTATGGCCAGCTTGTACAATCTGGCCAGCAGTATTCCTGACTATCTCCTCCAGGCGGAGGCTTTTGTAAACTGGGCCATCCAGGTAATTCCCACCGAAAATTTACCTGAGGAGTTTATGACTACTCTGGATGAAAACTTGGAGAGCTTGTACAATACGGTTTATAATATCGTGACGGCCCTGCTGCCTCATGTTTTTAATTTTACCAGAAATCTAACAACCGGTGTTTTGAATGTCATTGTTGGTATTATTATTTCGGTCTATATGTTTATGAGCAAAGAGCTGTTTTTTGCTCAGCTGAAAAAAGCTCTGTACGCTTTTTTGCCCAAAGAGACAGTGAACCGGGCCATTGATCTGACCCATGAGGCCAACGGGATTTTCAGCGGATTTATCACAGGCAAAATCATCGATTCATTGATTATTGGAATTCTTTGTTTTGGGGGGCTGACCCTGATTAAAATGCCCTATGCCATGTTGGTCAGCGTTATTGTAGGGGTGACCAATGTCATTCCTTACTTTGGCCCCTTTTTTGGAGCCATTCCCTCTTTCTTTATTATCCTCACTGCCAGCCCCACCAAGGCGCTGATTTTCCTGGTGTTTATTCTGGTTTTGCAGCAGTTTGACGGCAATATTCTGGGACCCAAAATTTTGGGTCAGTCCACTGGATTGTCGGCTTTTTGGGTTATCTTTGCCATTATGCTGTTTGGCAAGCTCTTTGGTTTTGTGGGAATGTTTATTGGTGTGCCGACCTTTGCCGTTATCTATTCTGTGGTGCGCTCTATTATTTGCAGCAAACTACAAAACAAAAAGATGCCCACCGAGACTTCAGCTTATTCTTCACCCCGGCACAATCTTTTGGACCAGTAACCTGACAGTTTATTAAGACAAATAGTGAGGTGAGCGGCATGTTTTATAAGGACAAGAGAGTATTGATTACCGGAGGGGCCAATGGAATTGGCAGAGAAATTGCCCGTTCCTATGCGGCTTTGGGAGCTATCGTCATTGTAGCGGATAAGGACTATAAAGGGGAACAGTTTGTTGCCCAGGAATTACAGCCTCTCCATGATCAAAGCTGTTTTTACCATGTGGATCTGTCCAGTTCCAAGAGCTGTGAGGAAATGATGCGGTGGATTTTTGGCAGATACGACGATCTGGATATTATTATCAATAACGCCAGTGTAACAGATTTTGGAAACCTGACCGAAATGACAGTGGAGCGGTGGGACTATATTCTGGGCACCAATCTGAGAGCGCCCTTTATCATCTGCCGGGATTTCGCCATCAACCGCCAGATGAAGGGATATAAGGACCAGTATGGCCGGATTATCAACATTGCCTCTACCCGCTATCTGATGAGCGAGGAGGGGACGGAGGGGTATACTGCCTCCAAAGGGGGGCTGGTGGCATTGACCCATGGTTTGGCTATCAGCTTTTCCGGGTATCGAGTTACAGTGAACTGTATCAGCCCCGGATGGATTTGTTGCGAAGGCTATGAGGATTTAAAATACAGTGACCACAGACAGCACCCTTCCGGGCGGGTGGGTAAGCCCATGGATGTGGTAAAAGCCTGCCTTTACTTTACAGATGAGAACAATGATTTTCTCAATGGGGAAAATCTGGTACTGGATGGCGGCATGACCAGAAAAATGATCTATGTGGACTAAGGTACCTATACAAAAAGCGTCTTTGCTCAGATGGGCAAAGACGCTTTTTTCTCCACTGTGTGATTACAGCAGTTTGAGAAGATCCGGTGTTTCCAGAGTGGCGAATACCAGAGTTTTGGTGCCTTGTTTGGCAAAGCGTACCGAGAAAGTTTGGGTGGAAAAATCCACCGAGGTAATGGTGCCGCTGCCAAAATACCGATGGAAAATCCGGCGGCCAGCATAAAGTTTCTCACCAGCCTGGGACGGGGAAATATCCGGCTGTTCCAGTTCCCCTACAAAACGGGAAACACTCAGCCGGGTGGTACCCAGTTTTTGACAGTGAATAACCTCCAACTGATTTCGGGCCCGGGTGAGGGCCACATAGAACAGGCGCCGCTCCTCCTCCAACAGCTGATCGTCTCCTGCCAGGTGGGATTCAATAGCTCCCTGAGCTGGCAGAATTCCCTCCTGCAGGTCGATAAGATATACCCGGTCATATTCCAGTCCCTTGGCGCTGTGGATGGTAGAAAGGGTGATCGGACACTGGGTGTTGGTACTGGCTCGGGCAATGATGACGTCAATCTCATCGATCCGGTTGAGGAATTCCTCCAGAGTGCTGGTAGCTCCGGCAATAGCTTCCAGAGCGTGCAGCCGCTGCATACACTGTTCCAGAAATAGTCCATTGGGGGAGCACCGTTCCAGAAAGCCCAAATAGTCAAAATCATAGAGAATACAGCTGAGGATTCTGGAAGGCTTCATAGTCGAAAACCTGCCAATGGTGTAACGGAGCATCAGAATTCTGGCAGAATTGCCTGAAGAATCGGGACAGGCGGCTGCCACATCAAAGAGATTTTCTCCCGGCAGGGCGTGAGCGGCTACATATTCATAGGTTTTACGGGAGAGATACGCACCCACCTTGTAATAGATAAGAGAAAAAGCAGCCAGGTCATCTGGGTGGTAGCCAAGGGTAATGATGCTTAAAATATCCTGTACCACGCTTTGACTGCGCAGAGTGCTGGGATGATCTTTCATATAAAAGGGAATTCCCTGCCGTTCCAGGTAATCCAGCACGCTGATGGCGGAGGGGTTGTTGCGATAGAGTACAGCCGCCGTCTCCCCAGGAGAAAGTTCCCGCAGAGCCCGGGCCAGGTAGGCGGGCAGGGTATGCCCATCCTCCAAAGGGGTGCTTTTTACTGGGTTTCCCGGCCCGCGGTTTCCCACCATCTTTTTTTCATAGCGCAGCTGATTACGCCGGATTATTTTTCCGGCGCTTTCAATAATGGAATCGGTGGAACGAAAGTTGGTTTCCAACTTGAGTACAACACCTTTGGGATAACGCTGGCCAAAGGCAAGGAGCTGTTGGGGACTGGCGCCCCGAAAGGAATAGATGCTTTGATCTTCGTCCCCCACCAGAAAGATATTTTCGTGGCGCTTTGCCAACAGGCCCAGGATTTCATACTGAATGGCTGATGTATCCTGGGCTTCATCCACCTGGATGTATTGGTATTTCTCCTGGTAATGGTTTAAAATAGCGGGGCGTTTTTTCAAGATGGTGAGAGCGTGGCTGAGCAGATCGTCATAATCCATCCACCCATTTTGCTTTTTCACCTGCTGATAGCGGTCAAAGATTTCTTCCAGCTTTCCAATCCGATATAGTATGCTGTCTTTAGCGGTGGGGCGTTCCATTCGGTTTATGTAGTATCCGCAGAGCCGTTCCAGCTGGTCCACCTGTTCCTCGTCAGGGTATTCCCCTTCTGCGGACAGGTATAGCTCCCGCAGGATCCGGGACTTGGTTTGTGGTGTTTCGCTGCTTTCCAACAGGAGAGGCATCTGCCGGTTTTCTGCCTTGCTGTAGTGGCGAAGGATTTCGTAGCACAGGCTATGAATGGTGGAAAACCGGGGGAGCTGAGGATAAAACTCCCCAAAAAGGGTTTGAAAGCGCCGGGTCAGATCCCGGGCGGACTCCCGGTTAAAGGTGACCGAAAGGATGTTTTGGGGCGCAACCCCACGACAGAGCAAAGCGGCCGTTCGGGTGACCAAAACGGTAGTTTTACCTGCTCCCGGAACTGCCAACAGCAAAACCGGGCCATCCAGTTGGGTGACGGCGGCTTTTTGCTGATCGGTCAGAAGTATGGAATTGGGAAGAGGTAAGCGTTCCAGCAGCTCCAATGCAAGGCCCTCCTTTGGTGTATCTGCTGCTATTGTACAACAAAAGAGGTTTTTATGGCAACCTACAGGAGAAACTGTGAGAATCTTTTTGTAATTGCCGCGAAATTTGATAATCTCTAAATGATTTTGGCTAATTGCCTCGGTTTTCAGTTACAGGTATCCAGATTTCACTGTAGGCATAGTCAGGACGGTTGGGGTCCATTTTGGTAAAGGAAAAGGAGAGGGAATCTGCCAGTTTATAGTCTGCGGTTAACAGCCACTCTGAATAGATCCTGGCCATTGTGTCCTGTAAAGTAAAAGGGAAGGGTCCCTCATTGGGAAATACCGCCCAAGTACCAGCTTTTCGAGCCAGTATTTCCAACCCTGCCCCTACCTGTGGTTCAGTAGTCAGTACGCCGATCAGATGGGTCAGTTCCCCCGATTCCTCTAAAAAATTGGTATCTGATTGATACGATACATTGACAATTTCCCGGGGTTGGATATTTTGCAGCCTGTGCATTTCTTCCCTTTGGTCAGGGGTAATGCTTTGGGCCAGTTTTACAATTTCATTGTTTACCCCTTGAAATTGCAGTGGTACTCGTCTGGATACGCCGGCAAAGAAAAAAACCGGCATTTGCTGAATCTTATATTCCATAGAATGTCCTCCTTTACATGTTACGACAAAACTCAGTTGAGGGTAGAGTTTGCCTTGCTGCTTTTTGCTTACCTGCGATGGCAAAATGCCGCTCCACTTTTTAAAGGCTCGTGAGAACCCATCTATAGATTGATAGCCGTATTCATACGCGATATCTGTGACCGAGGCTCCTGCCAACAGCTTTTTGCTGGCTTCGGATAGCCGGCGGTTTTTGATATATTCCGTTAAGGTTATGCCAGTGATGGCATAAAATACCTGGCGAAATTGATATTCCTCTGTTTCTATATGCTGAAACATGTGGCTTTGTAAATTTTCCTCACCCAAATGGGCTTCGATATATTCTATAGCTTTGTTTAGTTTATGCAGCATTCATATTCCCTCCTTTCTGTTATGAAGCATACCATAATCCTGTATTAAATACTCGACTTTCTCACAAAAATAGCATCGTTTGAGCTTAAAAAGAAAAACCTCCCGGAGACCGGGAGGTTTTGTACAGGCGTATATGGGTTAACTACTTTTGGGTAAAAAGTGTGTTGTCAAACTGAGAAGCAGAGACAATAGGGCTGCTGCTCTCATAGTAGGAAACGGTGACAGGGTCTCCCGGCTGGGTGAGGGCAAGTTCATCGCTGAGGGAGGATACAGCAATGAAAATATGATCTTCCCATCCGGTAAGGATCATCTTGTAAACAGTTTCGTTGCCGTTAAACTCACTGGAAATTCGGATGACTTCACCGGAGGCGGTTTTCAACTCACCAGTGGCGTTGTCCAGGGAGCCACCCATGCCGCTGTTTTGCAGAACTGTTTCAAAATCCCGAAGAGCTTCCTGAATGGTTTCCCCTACGCCAACCAGGGAATAGTTGCTCACCGAGACGAAGGCATATTGTTTAATCAGACCCTCCCGGTCTTTCAGGGTCATAAAGTAGGTGGGCTGGCCATTGACATTGAGAATTTTGGGGAAGGTGGCATCGTATCCCAGATGCTGAACCTTACCCTCAGCGGAAGCTTCTGCCGATTTTTCGGTGGCGCCGTTCATCTGGTAGAGATAGGGCTGCTTGGTGACCATATCCACCATCATAAAGCCGATAGCGCTTTCGTCCTTGCCTACACTGGTGATGCCGGTAAACAGGTAGCAACGGCCGTTGTTATAGATAATGGTCTGTCCTTCAGAGGGACGATATTTGTCCTTGTCGGAGAAGTTGAGGAATCCATGGACATATTCCCCTTTATTGGTGATCTGAGCCCGGATAAAGGCTTCTGGCTGTACCCGGTCGATCCAGTCGGGAAGATTGTCAATGGTGTACTGTGTCATAGCGCCAGTGGAGGCGTTGATAGCATATACGCCAGTGGCCTCTGGCAGGGCAAAGCCTCGGGTGTTCCGATAGGTGGTGGCGATCCAGTATGGCTGTCCCTGCTCATCCAGCTCAAAGGAATAGTCGGTGACCCCCTGGAGCAGTCCCCCACTGAGACGAATGTGTCTGGTCAGATCATGGAGCAAATAGGAATTGGGATGGTACTTGATTTTGAAGTTGTCCACATATTCTACATCGTTGACATTGGTGGCGGATACCACTACATATCCTGGAGTACCTTCCATGTTGGTGATCCATTTGAACAAGCCGGAGTGGTGGAGAGGCACCACCCAAACCAACCGGCCGTTTACCTGCTGAATGACCGGTTCTCCCAGGACCACCTGGCTGCCCAATGAGGGGCGTTCGCCCAGCTTTTTGTCGGCCAGTTTATAGGCAAGATCCTGGTCCACAATGGGAATTTGAGAGAGGTCCATCATCTGCATATCACTGGAAAAAGTTTGCACCTGGGGATCTCCCAGCTGATCCCGATAAGCTTTCCAACTGAAGAGTACCGAGGAAAACAGGGACATAACCAAAATGAAGACCCAGGGAGCAACCAAAAGGATTTTAGTCCACCGGGGGAATTTGGAGGTCGTCTGAAAGGCAAAGGTTTTTACGCCGCCCTGCAGGGATTCTGGAATGAATTCCCCAAAGCGGAACAGAGCCCAAGCCCCCAGATATACAGTAATCAGGACACACCAGAAGAAAGCGCCCTCAAAGTAGAGGGGATTAATGGTGATGGCCTCTGCGAAAAGGTAAAAGAGGGCAAACAGGGTGATACCTGCGTAGACAAGAAGTTTGGCTTTTTTCATAAACAGCTCCCATTTCCTGAAAGTTGAATTTTACAACTGTTTTCTATGACCGTTTTGTAAAATATATCGAATCTCGATATATTGCGTTTTTACTATACCATAGGCCTTTGTGGTTGTCAATACAGGTGAGAAACACCAAAATCCATTTGTCGGATAGAAATTTCCTAAATTTATGTTATAATCAAAACAGGTGGGTGAGACAAGCTGTTTCACCACGTGGTTGTGAGAGGAAATGGAACCTTCTGTGCCCCAATAACAGAGGGTTCTCAAATCTTTTGGAGGTGTGTCTGACACATGAATCAACAGCAAAAAAAAGAGGCTGAGATATTCGCGACCCAGATTCGGATCGAGACATTAAAAGCTCTGGGACATCTGGGCTTCGGACATCTGGGCGGCGCTTTGTCCATTGCCGATCTGCTTTCGGTTCTCTATGGAGGAGAGATGAAGCTGAATCCCCAGGACCCTGCCTGGAAGGATCGGGATTATCTGGTTTGCTCCAAGGGGCATGCGGGCCCCGGCGTCTATGCCACTTTGGCGCTGAAAGGATATTTTCCCATGGAAGAGCTTTTGACCATCAACCAGGGTGGAACCCATCTGCCCAGCCACTGTGACCGGAATCTGACTCCTGGTATTGATATGACCACTGGTTCCCTGGGACAGGGTTCTTCGCTGGCGGTGGGAATGGCCCTGGGTCAGCGGCTGAATCACCAGGACAACTACACCTACCTGATTCTGGGTGATGGTGAAATTGAAGAGGGACAGGTTTGGGAGGCAGCTTCTTTTGCGGCACAGAAAAAGCTGGGCAACCTGATTGCCTTTGTAGACTGGAATAAAAAACAGCTGGATGGCTATATCAAAGATATCAATGATTTTTCCAATATGGATGAGCGGTTTAGAGCTTTTGGTTGGGATTCCTTTGTGATTAATGGCCATGATGTGGAAGCTATTTCCGACGCCATTGCTCATGCTAAGAGCAACCCTGACCAGCCCACCTGTATTATATTGGATACCATTAAAGCTTATGGGTGCTCTTTCGCGTCTGAAATTGAGCTGAACCATCATATTACCATCAGCGCTGAACAGCTGGCGTCCGGCCTCGCGGAACTCGAGGCACATCTTGCAAAGGTGGTGGCAGAGTAATGGCATTGGTACTTGCTGCAGAAAATGTAAAAGAAACTCTCGAGATGAGAAAGGCACTGTGTGCCACCCTGACCGATCTGGCTTCCAGCCGGGAGGATATTGTCTATTTGGATGCGGACCTCTATGGTTCCAGTGGCATGAAACCTTTTGCCGCTGCTTTCCCCGACCGGGCGTTTAACGTGGGCATTGCCGAGGCCAACATGATTGGCGTGGCTTGTGGTTTGTCGGCGGCCGGCAAAACTCCTTTTGTTCACTCTTTTGGTCCTTTTGCTACCCGGCGCTGCTTTGATCAGATTTTCCTGTCGGGCGCCTATGCCAAAAATACCATCAATGTAATTGGTTCTGACCCTGGTATTACAGCTGCCTACAATGGCGGTACCCATATGCCCTTTGAGGATATTGCCTTAATGCGCAGCATTCCCACCGCGGTAGTGGTAGAGCCCACCGATACCACCATGCTGAAAAGTGTGGTGCGGCAGCTGGCTGATATGAGAGGGGTTCACTACATCCGTCTCAAACGGAAAAACGCCATCACTGTCTATGATGAGGGAACCACCTTCCAGATTGGAAAATCCCTGACCATCCGGGAGGGCAATGACGTCACCCTGATCGCCTGTGGTATTATGGTAGCCCAGGCCCTGGAGGCGGCCCAGCTGCTTCATGAGCAGGGAATTGAAGCCCGGGTTATTGATATGTTTACCATTAAGCCCATTGACGAACAGGCTATTGTGGAGGCTGCCGATGACACTGGTGCTTTGGTGACCTGTGAAAACCACAATGTAATTGGCGGTTTAGGTTCCGCAGTTGCTGAGGTTGTGGTAAAACATACCCCTGTAGTAATGGAAATGGTGGGAGTAGAGGATGAGTTTGGTGAGGTAGGTACTGAGGATTACCTGCGTCAGCGTTTCCGTCTCAATGCCCAGCACATTGTGGAAAAGGCTCTCAAGGCCATTGCCAGAAGAGACGCGTAATTCCTGTTTTATAAATATAAGTCCGCTGTTCCCGATAGGGAACAGCGGACTTTTTATTTTCCGAGAGCAAGCTATTTGTCGCGACGCCAGTGAAGGAGCAGGGCAGAGTTGATAATGACGATAACTGAACCTGCGTTATGTACCAGTGCCCCCACCACAGGATTGAGGATACCGGGAAACGCCAATCCAATTGCCACAAAGTTCAGTACCATGGAAAAAGTGATATTGCGACGGATGGTTTTCATCATCCGGTGGGAGAGAGCCAGCAGATGAGGCAGTTCCTCAATTCGGTCGCTGACCAGGGCGATATCAGCGGCATCTACTGCAATATCACTGCCGATTCCGCCCATGGCAATTCCTACACAGGCGGTTTTTAGGGCGGGTGCATCATTGATGCCGTCCCCCACCATGCAGACTGGCTGTCCGGCCTGCTGCAATTGGGTGATATGCTGCAATTTATCCTCTGGCAGGCAGTTGGCGTACACCTGGGTAATGCCCAGCTGCTCCGCCATATGGGCGGCAGCGTTTTGGTGGTCACCGGTCAGAAGAATAGGGGCAATGCCCTCATTTTTGATTTGTGCAATGGTAGATACGGAGGTGGGCCTTAGGGTATCGGAAAGGGCTATAAAACCTGCCGCCATCCTGTCTACAGCCAGATAGGTGATGGTACAACCCTTTTGCAGATAGGCTTCGGCTGCCTCCTGGACGGATGGGGGCAGAGAGATTTGATTGTCTGCCAGCAGTTGGAGGTTGCCGGCCAATACCCAATGGCCCTCAATGGTCGCCTGGACACCCCGGCCCGGAATCATCTGAAAAGAATTGGGATGGAAAAGGGCTTCCTCTTTTTCTGGCTGCCAGCAGCGCACAATGGCCTTGCCCAGAGGGTGTTCCGAACGGGATTCCGCGCTGGCTGCCAGCTGGTGCAGCTGTTGCTCTGACAGCTGGCAAAAGCTGCGTACCGCTACCACTTCCGGTGTGCCATGGGTCAGGGTGCCAGTTTTATCAAAGGTAATGGCCGACACAGTGGACAGCCTTTCCAGGGCGTCCCCTTCCCGAACCAAAAAGCCATGTTTGGTGGCGTTTCCAATGGCGGCCATAATGGCGGTGGGGGTGGCCAGTACCAGGGCACAGGGGCAAAATACAACCAGAATGGTTACGGCCCGGATTGCCTCGCCGCTGAACAGCCAGGTAAGAACCGCCGCAGTCAGGGCAATGACTACAATCCAGGTGGCCCACCGGTCGGCAAGGCCTACAATTTTTGCCTTGCCCGCGTCTGCCGACTGTACCAGCCGGATCATCCGTTGAATGGAACTGTCCTCTCCAACCTTGGTGGCTTCCATCTCAAAGGCACCAAATTGATTGACAGTACCACTGGAGACAGTGTCTCCAGGGCCTTTGTCCACAGGCAGGGATTCCCCAGTCATCACCGATTGGTTGACTGAGGTCTCTCCCGAAAGGATGACTCCGTCCACTGGAATGGACTCGCCGGGCAGCACCCGAAGCCGGTCTCCCACCTGCACCTGCTGGGCGGGAATGACCTCTTCCCCTGAAGTGGTCAGCCTGCGGGCAGTGCGGGGCGTCAGGTGTACCAGCCGCTCGATACCAGCCCGGGCTTTGGCAACTGTAAGGTCCTCCAACAGCGCTCCCAGCTGCATAATAAAGGACACTTCTCCAGCGGCGAAGTCCTCTCCAATCACAACAGAGGCAATCAGCGCCAGAGAAACCAGGACGTCCGCTTTGATGTCAAAAGCGGTAACCAATCCGATGATAGCTTCCAAAATAATGGGCAGGCCGCACAGTACAATTGCCACCCAAGCTAAATCAAAGGGAAGGGGCTGCCAGTGGAGAATGCTGCCCACCAGAGCTAACCCTGAGAGGGATAGAAATGCAATATCCCGTTTGGTTCCGCCCCATTCCAATATTTTTTCCAGTTGTTCCATAACAAACGCCTCTTTTATACATATATGGGTATAGGTATATTATACATATAGGGGTATAGGTTGTCAACCGGTAATAAAAAAGCCGGCTTTCACAAGCCGGCGGGGGGATTAACCGTTGATATTGGCGAAACGTTCCACTGCTTTTGTAAAGCTGGCAATGGTTTTGTCAGCGTCGCCATGTTCGATACCGTCCTTGACACAGTGCTGAATATGGCCCTCCAAGATCACCTGTCCCGCTTTGTGCAACGCGGACTTGGCAGCGTTGATTTGGGAGAGAATGTCCTCACAGGGGATATCTTCGTCAATCATGCGGTCTATGGCCTGTACCTGGCCAATAATTTTTTTAAGCCGTCTGTGAAGGTTCTCCGCGTCCATACACTGTCTCATAGTCTCACCTCATGAAAGAATAGAAAATATATCTTTATTATGGGCAAATACACTGAGGTTGTCAAGGCAGAGGTGTCAGGAAATCATCATACGCCATATGCCACGATTCCCAGGACACAGGAAAGGAGAATCAGCGAGATAGGAGACAGCTTTTTATGGCGAAGTTTGGGAAAGACAGCCATTGTCCCGGCCAATATACAGGTGAGCAGCAAGGGGCGGGGCTGAATTTGAAATCCAGGTTGCAGAGAAAAACAGGATTGCCAAATCATGTAGCAGCCAGTGGCCAGGATGATTCCAGTGAGACAAGGCTTGAGCCCACGCAACAGGGCCTGCACCCAACCTTTTTTTAAAAAGTTTTCCAATAGGGCAGTCACAGCCAAGATTACCAAAAAGGAGGGCAAGACTACCGTTACAGTAGCCAATAGGGCTCCTGGCAGCCCAGCCTCTAAGCTGCCGATATAGGTAGCCAGATTTACCATAATGGGGCCTGGTGTACTTTCGCTGACTCCGATCAGATAGGTCAGCGACTCATCAGTCAGCCAGCCATGGTTTAGTACCACT
>CALXEL010000034.1 GCA_944387315.1 uncultured Clostridia bacterium | reverse complement strand
TCTTCCAGGGTGATTCCCCCCAGAGAAAACCCCTGACCGTTTAAGAGAAATCCCACATTGGAAAGACCGTTTTTCAGGGCAGTGCAGCCAATCGAGTTGAGCAGGGCTTCCACCGCTGTCTGATCGGCCAGAGCCTGGGCGGCGGCGCTGTCCAAGGTAAGGGAGAGGTCAATGATCCCAAAGCCTTTGGTCACCTGGACCGAGGCCACCTGAATTCCGTCCTCAGGTTGGTACAGATACCTCAGGGCGGTTTGGGCCAGCTGGCCCACCGTATCCTGCTCTGTCCGGTCATAGTAGTGTACCATATAACCCTGCTGCTTGGGGTCATAGACACAGACTCGCAGCTGTTTTCCCATGTTTTCCGGCAGGATTTCCAGCTGGGAGATGGCCACATCGGTCTCCAAAGGCTGGAAGATTAGAGCGCCATTGTCTTGGGTGTGGCCCAGGACTCCCACATCCAGAGGGTCAAATTCCTCCGGGGCCGACTGTTGGGAGGAGGAGCTCTCCGGCTCTGACTGGGAGGAGTTCTGGGTCTGGCCGCAGGCAGACAGAAGCAGCCCCGCCACGAGGCAGATTGCCAGGATTTTATAAGATTTCATCTGAAATGCCTCCTAATGTACAAATGGCCCCACCTGGACAAGATGGGGGATCAACACAAACATAACAGAAGTTTCCCTCTCTGTCAACAAAAAGAGGCCGCCCCAGGTCCCGGGGCGGCCAGAGAGCATGATATAGGGCCTCAGTGGGCGTTATCCAGCACACAGTGAAATTTTTGCCGGGTCAAGAGGCTGCCCAGACAGCCCTTGTTGCAGAAGATACACCGGCGGATTTCCGACTCCCGGTTTTGAGCCACCTTGGTTACCCACTGGGGGTCGGCCACCAGCTGCCGGGACATGGCGATATAGTCCAGCCGACCGGAGGCGATCAGCTCCTCACAGAAATCGGGGCTGGACAGCTTTCCGGCGCAGGAGACCGGCAGGGAGGTGTGCTTTTTGATCTCGTCGGAGACATAGAGGAAACACCCTTCCTCAGAAAAGACCTTGTGGTTTCGGGGCGGGACGGTGTCCTCGATGACCGAGCGGTTGCTGAGAGCCGCCTGGAAGGCGTCCACTCCGGCCTTTTCCAGGGCGGTGACAAAGACACCAATCTCCCGGATGTCCGGGCCCCCCTGTCCACAGGGGATGGCGTCGTCATGGACCGCCAGCTTATATTCGATGGGGAAATCCTTCCCCACCCGGCGGCGCACCGCCTCCGCCACCTGGCAGGCCAGGCGGGCGCGGTTTTCCACGCTGCCGCCGTAGGCGTCCCTCCGGTGGTTGAGGTAGCCGGAGGAAAAGCTGTTGAGGAGATGGCCGCCCAGAATCTGCACCATATCAAAGCCTGCCTCTTGGGCGGCCTGTGCGGCGTCGGCAAAGTGGTCCACAATTTCCTGAATTCTCTCCTGAGGCAGGGTGTCCACATACTCACCCAGCCGGTCATCCTTGTAGGCCCGGATTTCCTCCCGGGTGGCGCCAGTCCGGTACAGTTCCATCAGCCCCGCCGGGTCATAGTCCCAGAGATAGAGCTGGGCTCCGCCTCGGGCGCCACCCTGGTGGAGGCGGCCAAGGAGCCGGCGGCAGTTGTCCAGTCCCTCTGGGGTGAGCAGGGAGAGGTCCTTGGCAGGCATGCCGGGCTCCACGCCCATATCCCCCACATAGATGAGGGCGGCGCCCCCGTCGGCCACCTGGCCCAGAAAGTCAATCTTTTCCTCCAGAGAGAGCATCATGGAGGTGGGGGCCATAACCACCCGGTTGCGCAGCTCCATACTGCCCAGCCGGATGGGGGTCAAAAGCTGTTTCATGGTAAGTCTCCTCCTTTAGTCGTAGAGATGGCAGGCCACAAAGTGATGGGGTGCCACCTGACGAACAGATGGGGTCTCCTGACGGCAGCGCTGGGTGGCCCGGGGACACCGTCCCGCAAAGACACAGCCCTCGCCCCTTGCCTGCAAAATGGCCTCCCCTGCCAGAATCTGCCGCTGGCGCTGCCTTTCCGCCAGCGGGTCGGCAATGGGAATGGCCGCCAGCAGAGCCTGGGTATAGGGGTGGGCCGGATGGGAGTAGAGTTCCTCGGTCTCGCTGAGTTCCACCAGCCTGCCCAGATACATGACCGCCACCCGGTTGGAGATGTGGCGGACCATGGCCAGGTCGTGGGCGATAAACAGATAGGTCAGCCCCCGCTGCTCCTGAAGCTGCTGGAGCAGGTTGACAATCTGGGCCTGGATACTCACATCCAGAGCCGAGATGGGCTCGTCACAGAGGATGAACTCCGGGTCTACCGCCAGTGCCCGGGCAATACCGATCCGCTGCCGCTGGCCGCCGGAAAACTCGTGGACATACCGGGTGGCGTGTTCCTGGCGCAGTCCCACCTGTTCCAGCAGGGTGGCAACCATCTCCTGGCGGGCTGCCCGGTCGGGGGCCAGGTTGTGGCTGAGAATCCCCTCCGCCACAATGTCCTGCACCCGCATTTTGGGGTCCAGAGAGGAGTACGGGTCCTGAAAGATCACCTGGACCTGTTTGGTAAAGGCTTTCCGCTGCCGCTCCCCAATGGCGTGGACATCCTTGCCCCGGTACAGCACTTGGCCGTCGGTTTTGGGATAGAGGCCGATACAGGTTCGGCCGCAGGTGGTCTTGCCGCAGCCCGATTCCCCCACCAGGCCCAGGGTCTCCCCCTGGGAAATGGTAAAGCTTACATCGTCCACCGCTTTGATCACCGATTTATTTTTGGTCTGGAAGTATTTTTTTAGATGGGACACTTCCAGGAGAGGATGGTTTTCAGTCTCCATAGGTTACCGCCTCCTTTTCCATGACTGGCGGGTCAATTTTTGGTGCCAGAGGATGGGAGAGCCAACAGCTGTAGGAATGGCCCTCATCCACCTGTACTGCATCCGGCTGCCGGTGGCGGCAGACCTCCATACAGTAGGGGCAGCGGGGATGGAAGGCACAACCCTGGGGCGGATGGATTAAATCCGGGGGTGCCCCTGGTATACTGGTGAGCTTCTCCTGGGATTTGCGGTCAATACGGGGTACTGCCCGCAGCAGTGCCCAGGTGTAGGGGTGTTTGGGACGGTAGAAAATATCCATACAGCTGCCTGTCTCCATCACCTTGCCTCCATACATGACCACCAGCCGGTCGGCGATGTTGGCCACAATCCCCAGGTCGTGGGTAATCAGCAGGACGGCGGTTTCTCCCTCCTGCCGCCGGCGCTGGATCAGATCCAGAATCTGAGCCTGGACGGTGACGTCCAGGGAGGTGGTGGGCTCATCGGCGATGAGCAGCTTGGGCCGGCAGGCCAGAGCCATGGCAATCATAATCCGCTGCCGCTGGCCGCCGGAAAACTCATGGGGGTATTGCTTCATTCTGGCCTGGGGCTGAGGAATCCCCACCGATTCCAGCAGGCGGACTACCTCCCGCTTTCTTTCCTCATCTGACAGGGAGGTGTGGAGCAAAAGGGCTTCTTCCACCTGCCGGCCCACGGTCAGGGTGGGGTTGAGAGCGGCCAGGGCGTCCTGGAAGATCATGGCGCAGTCTCCGCCCCGGTACCGCTGCCACTCCTCCTGGGTAAACTGATAGATGTTTTTCTCCCCAAAAAGCACCTGGCTCTCCGGGGCGATTCTGGCGGGCGGGCACCGGAGCAGTCCCATCACCGTTTTGGCGGTGACCGTTTTGCCGCAGCCCGACTCTCCCACAATGGCTACCACTTCCCCTTTGCCCACTGAAAAGGAGACTCCCCGGACCGCCTGGACGGTACCAGCATAGGTGTCATAGAAAACCGAAAGGTTGTTGACTCGCAAAAGTGTATCCATTTTTAATCTATCCCCCCTATTTGTTCAGTTTGGGGTTTAAAGCTTCCCGGAGCACATCTGAAAGGATGTTGAGGCTCAAAATGGTCAGCAGAATAAATACACCGGGGAAAACAGCTAGCATGGGACGGTCCAGAACGTATTTCTGGGCGCTTTGGAGCATACTGCCCCAGGAAGCGGTGGGGACCGAAACGCCATACCCCAGAAAGCTCAGGGAGGATTCCAGCATAATGGCGTTGGCGATGGTAACGCTGGCCGCCACCATCACCTGGTTGACCAGGTTGGGGACAATGTGCCGCAGGATGATGGTTCTGTGGTTGACCCCCAGGGCACGGGCGGCCAGGATAAAGTCACGCTTTTTCAGGGAGAGGGTTTGGGCCCGGGTGATGCGGGCTACCCCCTGCCAGGTAAACATGCCGATCACCAGGATGAGGGTGGTGACGCTGGGGGTAAAAAAGGTGTTGATAATGACGATCAGGAGAAAGCTGGGAATGGACATAAGAATGTCCACCAGCCGCATGAGGCAGGTGTCCACCTTGCCTCCCACATAGCCGCTGATGGTGCCGTAGAGCACCCCGATGGTAGTGGAAATACACATGGAAGTCAGTCCCACCAGCAGGGAGATCTGTCCGCCGTACAGGGCCCGGGTAAAGTAGTCCCGTCCCATCTCATCGGTGCCGAACAGGTGCTGGGCCGATGGCAGGGCCAGCTTATTTTTAGCGTCAATGGCGTCGGGGTCATAGGGGGAGAGGGGGGCCAGAATGGCGGAGAGAACTAGGAGGATCAGCACCCCCAGCGCCACCTTCGCCATCATATTGGAGCGAAAGCTCTGCTTGAGGTTTTCAAAGGCGCCCCGCTGGTAGGTCTCCTCTTGGGCAATTTCAGCCTGGTTTACTGGGAGAAAGTCCTGTTGGGTCAGTTCCTGTTTTTCTGTCACTGGCGATCACCTCCCTGTTGGATTCTGGGATCGCAGAAGCCGTAGAGGATGTCCGCGATAAAGTTGCCCAGCATCAGGATGATACAGGACATCATGGTAAAGCCCATAATGACAGGGTAATCCCGGGCGTTGATGGCCGACATACCCAGAGTGCCCATCCCTGGCCAGCTGAATACCGACTCCACAATAAAGGAGCCCACCACCAGATGGGAAAGGTTCATGCCCACCAGGGTGATAATGGGCAGCAGGCAATTTTTGATTACATGGCCGCAGAGAATCCGCCGAGAGGAGGCTCCTTTGGATTTGGCGGTGTCTACATATTCCTCCTCCAGCTCCGAGATGGTGCTGGCCCGAATGTAGCGGGTAAACACCGCAGTGTTGCCGGCGCTCAGTACAATGGCCGGCAGGATGCCATGGACAATCACATCCCACGCCGAGTCAACTCCTACCGTCCGCATACCCATGCTGGGCAGCAGCCCCAGCTTGAGGGAAAAGACGATAATCAGCACAATTCCCAGCCAGAAGGAGGGAACCGAGATGCCCACATAGGAGATAGCGCTGATCAGCTGGTCAACCCATCGGTTTTTGTAGACCCCCGAAAGGAGCCCCAGAGGGATGGAAACTACAATGGAGAGCACCAGAGAGGCACCCATTAGCCCAACAGTGGCAGGGATCCGCTCCTGGATCTGAGCGGCCACGCTGCGGTGGTTGATAAGGGAATATCCCAAATTGCCTTGAAGGACATTTTTGCCCCAGCCCACAAATTTTTCCACGATTCCGTCGTTGAGGCCCAGTTCCTCCCGCAGCTCTTCGATTTCCTCATTGGTCATATTGGGGCGGATATAGTGCATAAGAACATCCCCGGGAGCAATTTCGATGATAGCGAAGGAAAAAAACGCCACCAGCATTGCCACCGGAATCATTTGCAGCAGCCGCTTGAGAATAAATTTACCCATACAGTTACCTCTATAGTATAGCAAGAAGTCTGATCGGTTCCTTTGGGGGAACCGATCAGACTCTTTTTGAAAAAGATACAGACTCGTTATTTTACCATGTAGATCTTCAAATAATCCTCGAAAGCGGGGATCTTTTTGATGGCGTCAATACCTCTCAAATTGCTCTGGGTCACATAGCAGGCGTTGGAGGTGAGCACTGGGTAGACACAATAGTCGGCCAGAATCTGATCCTGCAGCCGGGCATATACTTCCAGTCTCTTCTCCGGGTCCAGAGTGGTGTCGCCCTCATTGAAGAGAGCCAGGGCCTCGTCGGAGGCGAACAGGTTCTTGGTGAGGAATCCGCCTTTCTTGTACATAAAGGCAATGCTGTTGGGATCGTTTTTCACAGGATATACATTGACTGCCAGATCCCAGTCACCTTCGGTGGTATAGAAGAAGGTGTTGTTAAAGCCCTGGGAATCCAGAGGGGTAACCTCTACCTTGATGCCGTACTGGGCCAGCTGACTCTGGATGGCGATGGCGATGTCCTCCAGATACAGGTGGCTACGGTCACAGATCAGACGGTAGGTCTGCTGGTCGGCACCCAGCTGGGCAAAGAGCTCCTTGGCTTTTTCAGGATTGTATTCATAACCAGTAAAGTTGGGGTCAAAGCCCTCGGTCTGAGGACCGTAGATGGAGGGGTTCTCCTTGGCCAGGTTCTCATCGCCTGCGGCCGCATCATAAAGAGCGGTGCGGTCCAGAGCATAGGTAAAGGCCTGGCGCAGCAGCACATCCTGCATTTTGTCGCTGTTGGCGTTGAAGGTGAAGTAGCTGACCCGGTTGTCGGGGAAGGAGTATACATTGCAGTTTTCATCCGCGCTGTATTTCTCATATTTCAGGCTGTCAGAGATCTCAAAGAGGCTGACCTCTCCATTCTGGAAAGCCACTTCCTGGGTGCTGGCCTCAGGAATGACCTGGAAGATCACCTTGTCAAAGTTGGGAGTGCCACGATAGTACTCGTCAAACCGCTCCAGTTCTACGCTGGAACCCTTAGTCCAGTTGACCAGTTTATAGGGGCCGGAACCAACACCCTTTTCGTTCTCCAAAGTGGTGCGGAAGGGTTCGCCGTTGTCATACCGGTGTTTGGGGAACATTTTAAAGTTGCCCAGGGTAGACAGGTAGGAGGCGGAAACCTCTGGCAGGGTCAGTTTAACAGTCAGGTCATCTACCTTTTCACAGAGAATCTGCTGGCCGTTGATACCGGTGGAGCTGGTCAGCTTCTCAGACCAGAGACACTCAAAGTCAAAGACCAGATCGTCAGCGGTGATGGGCACTCCATCGTGCCAGAACATGTTGTCTTTGAGCTTGACAGTGATGGTCAGGCCATCGTCGGATACAGTGTAGCTCTCAGCCATGTAGTAGCGGGTCTCATCGGTATCAATGATGAAGAGGGGATCATAGAGGGCCCGCATGACCATCTCCACCGATTTGGATTCGGTGATTACAGGGTTGAGGTTGTTGATGTCGGCAGGGATGGGGAAAATAAAGGTTCCACCCTCCATTTTTTCCTCGGTCGCGCTGTTTTGAGAGGAAGAACCATCCGAAGGATTGCTGGAATTGTTGGGAGTGGTTTCTGAACAGGCAGCCAGCAGAAGCATGGACGCTGCCAGAACACACGCCAAAAGCTTTTTCATAGATTTCATACATCCTTTCCCATAGTTTTTGCGGTTATTGGACAAAATCCAGAATTATTCTAGCAATTCAACCAAAATAACACAAATTGTTTTTTTATATTTACAGGTTTTGACTTATAGAGGAATTCAATGCAGTGGATGAAGGACCCATACGATAAACTGCAAGTTTTGTTACACAGCAAAAAGTGGGAAGTTTCCGCCTGTTTTAGACCCAAAGTTCAAAAATACGCCACTTTTTTTCTCTGAAAATGTGATACAATACCTACAGTGATTTACTGACAGAATGGGAGTGCCACCATGATTGGAAAATTTGCCGCGATGGCCATGGCATTTCTGACACTTTTCTCCCTCAGTGGCTGTAAAAGCGGTCAGGATAGCGATATATTGGAATATGACCTCACTGCAGCCCCTGCATCTTTGGACCCACAGTTTGCTACCGATCAGATTTCCCAAATGATTATTGGCAATGTATTTGAAGGCCTTTTGGTTCAGGGGGAATCGGGAGAGTTGGCGCCAGGTGTGGCGTATGAATACACCCTTTCCCAGGATCATCTGACCTATACCTTTTTACTGCGGCAGGATGCCTGCTGGTCCAATGGGGACCCGGTGACCGCTCAAGATTTTGCCTTTGCGTTTAAACGAATTTTTAACCATCAGGTGCCCTCCCCTTACGCTTCCAATCTGCTGTGTATTTCTGGAGGTGAGCAGGTATTGGCAGGGGAGGCGTCAGAAGATACTTTGGGGATAAAAGCAATAGATAATTACACCTTGGAAATTCAGTTGGCCCACCCCAACCCGGATTTTCCCTTGCTGTTGACATCTACTTATACCATGCCCTGTCAGGAAAAGTTTTTTAGTGAGCAAAAAGGCCGGTATGGAGTGGATGCAAAAACCACCTTATACAACGGTCCATTTGTAATATCATCATATGATAAAACAAAAAGTATAAAAATTAGAGCCAATTCCAACTATGTATCGGAACAGCCGGTGGTGGCGGGAGGTGTAAATTTCTATTTGGGGCGGGAAAATCCCCTGGAACAATTCTTGGATGGAAATGCCGATGCCATCTGTTTAACCTATGAGAATCTGGAACAGGTAAAAGAGATAGGTGCGGTTTATGAGGAATATGAAAATACCACCTGGGCTTTGGTGTTTTGCCAGGATGGAACCGATTTTGCCCAGGAGGATATTCGCAAGGCTCTGGTCAGTGTAATACAGCGGGAGGATATTGCCCAGATGCTCAGTGGAGACGCGGTTGCCACGGTGAATTTTATCCCGCCAGAGGTGCTGTCCGTTTCTGACAGCTATCGTCAGGTGGTGGGAGACAACCAGGTGGTCCAGGTGGAGAACCCCAGGGAAGTATTCAATAATGGGCTCAGCCAATTGGAGAAAAATAAGCTGGACCCAAGTGAGCTGCTCATTGTAGATACCGCCATGAGCCGGAAAATCGCCGGAAGTTTACAACAAAGCTGGCAGAAAGAGCTCAATGCCTATATCAATGTGCAGCCTCTTGAGCAACAAGAACTGATGAAACGGGTGGAAAGTGGCAATTTTCAGATTGCGCTGGTTCCTTTTACCCCCACCTATGGCCGTGCGGATTCTATGCTGACAGATTTTATGACCCAGGCTGAGGGAAATTTCTGTGGATACGCCAATGAGGTTTATGACAATCTGGTGTTACAGGGAACCAGAGCCAATGACAGTGGTACTGCGGCAAGATATTTTTATCAGGCGGAAAATCAGCTGATTTCCTCTGCTACGGTGACACCGCTGTATCACACCTCTACCTATTACGCTATGGCTCCCGGAGTCAGTGGAATTTATTTTTCACCTTTTCAGGGAGGCGTCTATTTTAAATATGCCAAATTGGATTGACAGTTTTAACAAAGGCCAACAGGGAGACTTTGTATAGTTTGTGTAAAATAGAACTGGCTTTTTCTGCTCCTCTATGATAGAATGAGGTGAAATTGAGGAGCCTGTGTAATCAGGCTTTTATGTTTACTGAAGGCATCTGAGTGGAGGAGTGACACCCCTTCCATTCAGGTGCTTGCGTTTTGAAAGGAGAAGAAGGATGAAGAAGACCTACGAAATTGATATGTGTAATGGACCTCTGTTCAGCGGTCTTTTGCTGTTCGCCCTGCCTTTGATGCTTTCAGGAGTGTTGCAGCTGCTTTTTAACGCGGCAGATATTGTGGTAGTAGGTCGTTTTGTCGGCAGCCACGCTATGGCTGCGGTGGGAGCCACCAGTTCCCTGATCAACCTTTTGGTAAACTTTTTTATTGGTATTTCGGTGGGAACCAATGTATTGGTAGCCCGGTACTGTGGAGCCCAGTCCTATCGGGATGTCCAGGAGACAGTGCACACTTCTCTGTTGGTTGCCATTGTAGGTGGTGTTGTGCTGATTGGGCTCGGTGTGGTACTGGCCCGGCCAATGCTGGAGGGAATGGGTACCCCTGTGGATGTATTGGATCAGGCTGTTTTATATATGAAGCTTTATTTCATTGGCATGCCTGCTACCATGCTCTATAACTTTGGCGCGGCTATTTTGCGTGCCATTGGCGACACTAGGCGACCCCTGTATTTCCTTTTGATTTCCGGTGTGGTCAATGTAATTTTTAATCTCTTTTTTGTCATTCAGCTCCATATGGGAGTGGCTGGAGTAGCCATTGCCACTGTGATTTCCCAGTGTATTTCTGCTCTGCTGATTTTGCAGTGTCTGATGCGGATGGATGGCGTATGTCATGTGGAACTTTCTCATCTGCGTTTTCACAGTGCCAAAATGCGAGAGATGTTGCGGGTAGGCCTGCCTGCCGGATTCCAGAGCGTGATTTTCAATGTATCCAATGTTTTGATCCAGTCCTCCATCAACTCCTTTGGCGCCCTTGCTGTGGCGGGCAATACCGCGGGCAGCAATATCGAAGGATTTGTCTACACTGCTATGAACGCTATCTATCAGACCGCTTTGAGCTTTACCAGCCAAAATTTGGGCGCCAAAAATTTTAAGAGAATTGATCAGATTCTCACACGGTGCCTCCTGTCTGTTACGGTTGTGGGACTGATTTTGGGCAATGGGGCCTATCTTTTGGGCCATCAGCTTCTCTCCATTTATTCCACTGATCCTGAGGTTATCTCCTTTGGTTTGCTGCGAATGGGCATTATCAGTGTCTCCTACTTCACTTGTGGGTTGATGGATGTCTTTTCCGGCAGTATTCGGGGAATGGGCTACTCAGTTATGCCCATGCTGGTTTCTCTGACCGGCGCCTGCCTCTTCCGAATTGTTTGGATTTTTACTGTATTCCAGTGGAGCCATACCCTGTTCACTTTGTATATTTCTTATCCCATCTCCTGGGTGCTCACCACATTGGTATATGTGGGATGTTATTTTGTGGTAAGACGTCAGGTGAGGCAGAAAGCGGAAGCTGTTACCCAGCCCGCTTAAGACAGAATAAAAAAAGCGGATGCCGTCGGGGCCTTATCGACAGGTACGAAATCTGACCCATCGGCCCCGGGGCGCTATGAGGCGGACAGCTATGGCTGTCCGCCTTTTCCGTTATGCAGGGATATTCTGCGGTTGACCGGTATTGAGCACCGCCTGGTGAAGTTGGGATGCGGGTAAGGCGGGCTTTGTTTCACCCGGCAGCATCCCGCTGTCCACCGCGCCGATATCCCGGTAGAAGATACGCACGCTCTGCCCGCTGCTGCGGGAGTATTTCTTCCCCCGTTCCCCAATCTCGATCCGCCGGATGAACAGCCGCAGCAG
>CALXEL010000033.1 GCA_944387315.1 uncultured Clostridia bacterium | reverse complement strand
TACGCCAGCTGCTGGAACAGATTGTGGCCAAGCTGGGGATTCCCCCCTTTATGCTGGGCCTTCACTGGTCCTCTACCGAGCGGATGAGCAGCCAGCAGGCGGACATTCTCACCTCGGAACTGGAGTACTACCGGGGGCTGCTGACCCCGGTAATCCGGAAGATCTGCGCCACCCACCTGCGTATGCGGGGACTGGCGGGCAGTTTCCAGGTTCAGTGGGACAATATCAACCTGCAGGATGAGGTGGAACTGGCCAATGCCCGGCTGCTGCGGCTCCAGGGGGACCAGCTACTACAGACCATGGAGGGAAAGAAATGACAGAACCTGGCGTGATCAAACATATGGACAGCACAGAGATCACCCCCCAGCAGCTGGCCGCCATTCACAAATATACCAGGCGGCCTCTTGAGGCGGAGGAACTCTATGTGTTCAAGGTAAACCTGTGTGACAACGAGGTGGACCGGGATGGAGAGCGGTTTACCATCCAAAGCCTCTACCGTCTGGCAGACCTGTTTGTGGGCAAAACCGGTATTTTTGACCACAACCCCAAAGGGGACAACCAGACCGCCCGGATTTTTGAGGCCCAGGTGGTAGCCGACCCGGGACGAATCACCTCAGCGGGGGAGACCTATCACTGTCTGTGTGCCTGGGCCTATATGGTGCGCAGCCAGAAAAACGCCGATCTCATTTTGGAAATTGACGGCGGCATCAAAAAGGAGGTCAGTGTCAGCTGCGCTGTCTCCCAGAGGATCTGTTCCATCTGCGGAGCCAACCGGCTGACCCAGCCATGCAGCCATCAGCCGGGGGCGGACTATGAGACTCCCACCGGAACGCAGAAGTGCCACATCCTGTTGGAGGAGCCCACCGATGCCTATGAGTGGTCCTTTGTGGCCATTCCCGCCCAGCCTCAGGCAGGGGTGACCAAGGCCCACCTGCCTATCTTTGGGGAGGAGGCCCAGGCGGGAGAGGTCCTCAAGGCCATCCGCCAGGGGGAGACATCTTTAAGCCAGACCCAGGCGGCGGTGCTTTGCCGGTATCTGGATGGATTGGAGGAACTGGCCAAGGCGGGGGAGAACTATCTGGAAACCCTGCGCAAGGAGTATGTCCGTCTCAGCGGCGCCGCCCTGCCCTCTCTGGAGGGAGAGGTGGCCCGGCAGATCTGTGAGAAGATGACGGTGGCCCAGCTGGAACACTGTAACCGGGCTATGGAGGAGGCTTCCCAGAGACGTAAACCGGTTTCCCTCCAGCTGGGGGGAGACTGGGAGGAGAGCTCCTCTGACGGCAACCGGAACTTTAAAATATAGGCACAAGACGACAAAACAAGGAGGAATCTGTCTATGAGTATTGGTATGGAGGGCTTTGACGCCCGGTACGCCACCCTGTCCGTTTCGGGAGAAATTCCTGTAGGGGCGCCGGTCACCATGAGCGGCAACTACACTGTATCCAAGTCCACCGACGCCCAGGTGTTTGCCGGGGTGCTCACCGATCTGCGGGGAACCCTGGGTCTGGTACAGCTCAAGGGAGCTGTTACCCTGCCCTACAGCGGCACCCAGCCTACAGTGGGATACGCCATGGTGGCCGCTGATGGCACCGGCGGTGTAAAAACAGTTGCCAGCGCCGGCCGCTCTGTGGATATTGTGGCGGTAGAAGATGGCAAAGTCACCATCATTCTGTAAGTTTAGGAGGAGATGCAAGTGGCCAACTATCAAAACATCAAGCTGGAAAAAAGCATGTATCAGTCGGGTGAGGGCTTTGTCCGCCAGCTGCAGAAGCTGGACCCGGACAACGCCTATGCCGGCACTGAACTGGCCGGCCTGGACGCCTTTGAGCGTCAGCTGAAACGCTTTGACATCAAGGTCAGCGGCAAGGAGAGCGATCGGATTGAAAAATTCTTCAAAACCTCCGACAGCGCCCTGCTGTTCCCCGCATATCTCACCAAGGTAGTGGAACAGGGCGTGAGCGGATTTGACATTCTAGATCAGATCGTAGCCACCAAAACCAATATTGATTCCATGGATTACCGCTCCATTACCTCGGTGCCCAGCGAGGAGAACACCGCCCCCAGAGAGGTGCTGGAGGGAGCGCAGATTCCCCAGACCACCGTCTCTCTGCAGAATCATCTGGTTCACCTGGTCAAACGGGGCCGGATGCTGGTCTCCTCCTATGAGGCTATCCGTTTTCAGCGGCTGGACCTCTTCTCGGTCACCCTCAAGCAGATTGGCGCCTATATTGGCAAAAGCCAGCTGAAAGACGCGGTCAAGGTGCTCATTGACGGTGACGGCAACGACAACGCCGCTCAGAAGCTGACCTGCAAGACCCCCGGCACCCTGACTTATGGGGATCTGACCGACCTGTGGGCCTCCTTCACCGATTATGAGATGAATGTCCTGCTGGCCTCCCCCGATATGGCGGCCAAAATCCTCTCTCTGTCCGAACTGCGGGGCACCGGCGACGGTCAGCACTTCCTGACTCCCGCCAGCTACGCCACCCCCTTTGGCGCCGTCCTTATCAAAACCGACGCGGTTCCCGCCGGCACCATTGTGGCGTTGGACAAAAACTGCGCCCTGGAGATGGTCAGCGCCGGGGAGATCAATGTGGATTACGATAAACTCATCGACTGCCAGCTGGAACGGGTGGCCATCACATCCATCACCGGCTTCGCCAAGATTTTCGCCGACGCGGTAAAAGTACTGGAGCTGGGCGAATAAAACCAAGCGTGCCACAGGGGCGGCAGCCACAGCTGCCGCCCTTTGGCGCAGAAAGGAGACAACATGCTGGAACTATCCCATGTGATCCAGGCCTTTGGCCAGCTGGCCGGCCTGGATGAGCAGGAGGGGGAACAGTGGCGGGCCCTCTGTCAATCGGGTCTGGATACCCTGAAAGAGATGCTTCGCCCCGGCGCTGATACCCCGGAAAACTGTCACCGGCTCACCATGGCGGCGGCCGCCATCGCCTACTACCGCTATTGTCTCATTGTCAGCGGACAGGAGGTCCATACCCTGAAAGCCGGGGACCTGCAGGTTTCCACCGACCCCGGCCGCTCATTGGAACAGGCTGCCGCCCTGCGGGAAGAATTTTTGCGGGGAGCCCAGGACTGTCTCTGCCGGGCCCCGGTTGTTTTCAGACAGGTGAACAGCCTATGAGTACCCGGGGAAAACTGAGACAGATTTTTAAACGGTACGGCTGCTGGGTCACCCTGGAAAAAGGGGGAGAGGCCTACCGGTACCAGGCGGTGATCCAGCCCATCCGGGACCGGACCAAGCTCTATTTGGAAAATACTTCTGGCCGGTTTGGCGTGGTGGACAAGGGCTATGCCGTCTACTATGGGCCCAACCAGGACGGCGGGGAGCTGCTGGAAGAGGGAGACCTGCTGACCGCCCTGGGAAAACCCTATCTGGTCAAGCGGTGTGAGCCCTATTACCTGGGAGAGGAGACCGTCTACCACTGGGCAGTACTCCAACCGGCCTATAAGGAGGAAGAAGATGTCACAGCTGACCAAGCTTAAAGAGGATTTAATCGCCTACCTTGCCCAGTGCAGCGGCCTGGAGGAGGTGACTCTCACCAGTGAGTTCCCCGCCAGGGTCAAGCCCAACCCTCTGGGACGTCCCATCATCGGGGTGGGCTTTGAGAGCCTGGCTGTGGAAAAGAGCGGTTTTTCCGACTACCTGGGTACCCTGGAAGGGGACAGTGTGGGAGGTCAGAAAATCGCGGTCACCCTGCGGCTGGACATTGTGGTACCTCTGGGGCGGGATGGGGGAGGCTGTCACAGCCTGTTTGAAAGCCTCTGCCAGGCGCTGCTGGTCACCGACAATCCCTTTGGGGTGACCCAGATCACCTGTAAGGAGATCTCCTTTGACAAGGAGGCCGGCGGCTTTGCCCTCACCGCCCTGGCCCAGCTTTCCACACTGCTGACTACCCGCTACACCCAACATGACTTTACCGATTTTGTGGTTACGGTAACAGAGAAAGGAGACGCCACCCTTGCAACTGATTGATACCAAACGGCCGGGCATCTACACCGGCTATGAACTCTCCTCCCTCTATGGAGGCCGCAGCAAGCAGTATGGGGCCATTGCCGCCGCGGGGGTTACCGGTGCCGGCCAGGTGAACAGTTACCTCAGCTTTGCCCAGGCCAAAGGGGCCCTCACCCACCCGGGGGACAGCCTGCTGCTCACCATGATGCAGATTCTTTTCGCCGCGGGGGTCAGCCGGGTACTGTGTTATCCAGTGGGCCAGTCTCCCTCCGCCGCCGACTATACGGCGGCCTTCGCCGCCCTGGGCCAGGAGGAAAACATCGGCGTACTGCTCTGTGACAGCCAGGAGGAGGCCATTTTGCAGGCCATGAAGGCCTCGGCCCTGGCCAGCTCCCAGAACAAGCGGGAGCGGGTGGCCATCGCCGCCCATCCCGACTGGGAACAGGCCATCTATCTGGCGCAGAACCTCAACTGTGAGCGGGTGGTCCTCTGCTGCGGTTCCGGGACGGTGGACGGGAAAACCTATCACCCAGCTCTGCTGGCTGCCGCTCTGGGCGGTGCTGTCCTTTGCCAGGAGGACCCCTCCCTCAGTCTCAACGGGGAGCGGTTGCCCGCCCTTACCGGCCTGGCCCAGAATCTCTCCCAGGAGGCGGTGGAACAGCTGCTCACCTGGGGAGTGACCCCCGCCGAGAAGATCGGCAGCTGGGTGGAGTGTATTTCCGCTATCACCACCCGCACCCGTACCGACGGGGTGGAGGACCGAACCTACCGGCAGCTGGGCACCCTGCGGATTATCGACGACCTGCTGATTACGGTGCGCACCGCTTTAAAAGAACGGCTGCGGGGGTTAAAAAACACCCCCCAGACCCGGGAGAGCATCGCCTCTCAGGTGACGGTGGAACTGTCGGCCAAACAGCAGCAGGGGCTGCTGGAATCCTTTGACCCGCCGGTGGTTTACCAGAGCCAGGACGACCCTGGGGTCTGTGTGGTGGAACTGGCGGTTACGGTGGCCCATGTGATGGACCAGATCTTTATTCTGGCCCAGGTGCAGGTGTAAAGGAGGGAGAATATGGCCACAGCGTTTACAACCAGCAAGGATATCTATCTGGAGATCAACGGCAAAAAGCTGGCGGTTGCCCAGAATTACAAGGTGAAAACCCAGCGGGAAAGCCGGTGCATCGAAGCCTTTGGTTCTGCCCAGCCGGTGGGCACCATAGGGGGAAGGGTCCAGTACCAGCTGGAATTGACCCGGGTCTGCCTGGCGGATTCCAGTCTGGGAGAGCAGATCTCTTTCTATGACCTTTCAGATTTTAACGTAGTCATTGTAAAGCCCGACTGTAAGGTGATTTACACAGGCTGCCAGTGGTCGGCCATCTCGGAGGACACCTCTTTGGGAGACGCGGTGCTGGAAACTGTCTCCATTGTGGCTTCGGGCCGGATGGAGGTGCGGGGATGAGCCGGGAAGAAACCCAGGAGGAGATTGTGGTGCTCCGGCCGGTGATCACCCCTATAGAGACGCAGCGTCCCTTCTGGGAGAGGGAGGAATCCTTTGAGGAGATCTTCCCCCGGCGCCGGGAGGCTGATGAGGCCGCCCAAACCGCTGTACGGCACACCTGGGAGCTTTTGGAGCGGCTGAGGTACCACTCCGGCCCGGCCCGGGACAGAACTTTCTAGGGAAAGGAGAAAGAATGCAACAGGTTATTTTTGGAAGCTATGTATTTCCCCACAATCCCCGGAAGATTCAGCTGGAGGCCCGGCGGCAGACCGCCAGTCACGTCCTGCCTTTTCTGGGGGAACAGCTGGTGATAACCGGCAGTCAGGCCCGGGTGGCCCTGCTGGAAGGGGAGCTGTTTGCCGACACCCGGGAGCAGGCGGAGGAGCTGTGTCAGGCCCTCTGTCAGGTGTACGAAACCGGAGAGAGGGGACTGCTGATTCTGCCTGGGGTCCAGCCTTTTCCCGCCTGGTTTGAGAGCCTCAAGTTGCTGGAGACTGGGGATGGACGGGTGTACACCTACACCGCCGGATTTGTGGAGGATTTGGGCTATGGCGGGGAGGGAGCGGTATGACGGCTCCGTTTTTTGTGGCGGTGGACCTGTATGGGGGACGCCACACCCTGCCATCTCCTGTATCCATGACCCACACCGCCTCCCTGGACAGCCCGGCGGACGGGCTGAACCTAAGTTGTCTGCTGGAGGAAAATCTGCCTGACTGCTACCGGCTGGAGGGATATCTGGGAGAGCGGAGGATCTTCCAGGGTGGCATCGATGAGATGTCCTACTCTCTCACCGGCAAGGGGGGCAAGCTGACCCTCACCGGCCGGACAGACGGCAGCCTTCTGCTGGACAACGAGGCGTTGCCTCTCACATTTGTGGGAGCCACCCTGAAAGATGTCTGCTATCGGTATCTGGACCCCTACGGCATCTTTTCCCTGGGTTTTTCCTACCCAGGTTCCCTGGCCCGGTACATTGTGCCCAAGGGGCTCTGTGACTGGGAGGCCCTCTGCGAGTACTGCCGACTCACCCTGGGGCGGCAGCTCTGGCTGGACGAGAACCTCACTGTCCGGCTGCTGCCGGTGACAGGGGCGGGTTGGCACCGGATTTCCAACACCAACCGGGGTGGGGGATGGCTGCCCTACACCTCTCTGACCCGGACAGTGAGCCGGCACCAGCTGGTGTCCAAGGTCTGTATCCGGGATGAGGACGGCTATTACAGCTCGGCTTTGGAAAACCCATGGAGCCAGCGGCTGAAAATCCGCCGCAAGCGGTACCTGATTCCCCCCAGTCAGTACGCCCAGCAGTCGGGAGAGGATGCCCAGCAGATCATTGACCAGTCTATGGGGGAGTATTTGGGCTGGGAGGTTACACTGCCCGGCTACCACCTGATCGCCCCCGGGGACGGGGTGGAGCTGGCTGACCCGGGGATAGGGGAACAGGAAGCCCGGGTATACCAGGTGGAGCACCGTCTTACCAGCCAGGGCTATACCACCACCCTGGACCTTAAAACAGAGATCCAGGCTTTATATGGATAAAGGAGAGAGCGCTATGGCATTTTCGTTTTTTGCTCCCCGGCTGGCCAAGGTGACCGGCAGCTCGGCTGCCGGTGTGGGCGCTTTGGGAGAGAGCCACTACCAGGGAGTGCCGGTTTTTTCCCCGGTGGGATATTCCGCCCTGCCGGCAGCTGGTACCACCCTGCTGCTTATGGAGCTGGAGGGCAGTCCGGTAGCGGTGGGCAGCGAGAACCCCTGCCAGGATCTGGCCCCCGGCGAGGTACGGATTGTCTCGGCGGGGGGCGCGGTGCTGGAACTGAAGAACACCGGGGAAATTTCACTCAATGGGCTGATCATTACCCCCCAGGGGGAGATGATCCCGCCCCGCTGAAAGGAGAGATTCTGTGGATACCTATCTGCAATATGGAGATCATGGACTGAGCGGTCGGGGGATGCCCTATTCCATCAGCGGCACCGCTGAACTGCTCCAGCGGGCCTGGATTCGTCTGATTGTCAAACGGGGCAGCTTTTCCCTGGACCCAACTTTGGGCAGTGATCTCTATAAACTCAAGAGAACCGGAACCGCCCAGCTGGAACAGGCTGCCCTGGCCTGTGTACAGCAGGCTCTCTACCCCATCAAGGCTCTAACAGTGGAGGGCATCCAGTGCAGCTATGACAGCCAAGCTGACCGGCTCACCATCCAATTGGAGCTGCGGGTGGGGCAGGACTATGAAACTTTGGAGGTGCGACTGTGAGCGAGACCATTTATACCGATTTGTTGGCGGCCATGGAGGAGCGCTATACCCAGCTGACCGGTTTTTCAGCGGATGAGGCCTCGGATATTGGCATCCGGCTCAAGGTGCTGGCCCAGGAGCTGGCGGACTGCTACGACCGGATTTCCAGTTTGGAGGCGGCGGCTTTCCCCCAGACCAGTACCGGTGTTTGGCTGGATTACCACGCCCAGACCCGGGGACTCACCCGGAAGAGCGGGGTGGCGGCCCAGGGTATCCTGCGGTTTGGACGTTCCCTGCCCATCGAGGGAGACATCCAGATTCCCGAGGGGACCATCTGCTCCACCTCCGCTGAGCCAGTCTATCGCTTTGTCACCACCCAGACAGTCACCCTGTCCGCCGGTTCCCTGTGGGCCGAGGCTCCCGCTGTCTGCCAGACGGCGGGACAGGGAGGCAATGTGGCGGCGGGTGCGGTATGTATCCTGATTACCCCTATCGCCTATGTGGAATCGGTGACCAATCTGAACCCCTTTGGGGGAGGGCTGGATCAGGAGGATGATGAGTCCCTTCGGGAACGGCTGCTGGAGAGCTACTCCACCGTCTCCAACGGGACCAACGCCGCCTTTTACTACCAGCAGGCCATGAAGTATGAAGGAATTACCTCTGCCTGTGTCCGGCCCCGCAACCGGGGAATCGGTACGGTGGATGTGGTAGTCACCTGCGCCGGAACCGAGCCTTCCCCCCAGCTGCTGGAAACCATCCAACAGGATCTGGCCGCCCAAAAGGAGATCAATGTGGACGTACAGGTACTGGCGGCCCAGCCGGTTTCGGTCCCGGTGACAGTGGCGGTGCAGCCCGATCTGGACGCCGACTTTGAAGCTCTGAAAGAGAGCCTGACCCAGCGTATCTCCGCCTATATCACATCTCTGGGAGTGGGGGTACCGGTGCTGCTGGCCACCCTGGGCCGGGAGATTCTAGGTGATCCCCAGGTGGAAAACTATCGGTTTACCCTACCGGCTGCCGATACGGCTATTGGGGAAGATCAGGTGGCTACAGCCGGGGAGATCACCATTACCCGAATGGAGGGAACGGTATGACCACAGCCTTTGAGGGGATGCTCAACACCCTGGGGCCTATGAAGCTCTACGACCTGAGCGAAGGCAGCCTGATCTGGTGTGAGTTGGCGGCCTATGAGGCGGGTTTTTCGGTGATCCGGGAGAAACTGGAAAAGCTTTGGGCTGACAGTTTCATCCAAACCTGTACCCAGGAGAGACTGGCCCAGTGGGAGAGGCTGCTGCGGCTTCCCTCCCGGTCGTCGGCCAGCCTGGAAAACCGCCGGGAAATTGTGGGGTACAAGTTGGCGGTGGCCCCTGGGGACTACTATCTGGAGGGAATGACCCGTTCCATCCGGGCGGCGGGGCTGGACGCGCAGATTGTGGAGGATCCGCCCATGGGGCCCTTGACTCTGACCGGCGCCTCCTCAGCCGGAGGCTTTGACAGCCTGGATCAGATGAAGCGCCATGTCTACGCCATGCTGCCCGCCCATCTGGAGGTCATACTGGACATCGGCAGCCTGACCTGGCTGTTGTTTGATCTCAAAAATCTTTCCTTTTCCCATCTGGACAGTTTGGATTTTACATGGGAGTGGTTTGATTTACATGGTGAGGAATTGGAATAACAAGGAGGTTTTTTAGATGCCCAGCAGCAACAAGACAACCCATCTGCAGCTTAACAGCTTTATTGGCAGCGACAAGCCTAAGATGGATGACTTTAATTACGACAACCAGAAGATAGACGCCGCCCTGGGAGAGCATCTGGCCGACGCGGTGGCCCATCTCACCGCCCAGGAGCGGCAGAATCTCAACAACCAGAAGGTGGTCATTGGCAGTTATACCGGCAATGGGATGGAGGAGCGGGACATTCCTCTGGGCTGCACCCCCCAGGCGGGAATTGTCTTTGCCCTGGGGCAGCCACTGGCGGCGGCCAATCCCGCCCAATCGGGACAGACCTATCTGTACGCCGGTGGATTTTCCACCTCCGGCTCCAGTCTGGGTTTGACCCTTACAGGCAGCACCCTGCGGGTGGAGGAGACGGTGGGAAGCACTGTCAATCCTCAGATTTTCCGGTACAACACCCAGGGAACCACCTATCTCTATCTGGCTTTCCGGCCCTAAAAAGGAAACAGCCCTGTACAGGATACATTCCTGTACAGGGCTGTTTATATGGTGGGCTTTTACAGTCAGCGGACGGTGTAGGTATAGTCCACCGAGAGCAGCAAAGCGGCACGCTCACCCAAACGGCGTGAGCCGATCAGGTGCTCATCGGTGCGGACCCGGGCGGAGAGGGACCCCATGCCGCGGGAGAAGCGTTTCTCCCGGATTACTTGATTGGTCTGTTGAGAGAAGAACACAGCCCGCAGAAAGGGTTCGCTCACTGTGATGTCATCCTGACGGGCAAGTTGGGAGAAAAGCCTGTAAAACTCGTCCAGCCTGCCAAGATCCCGGATCACAAGGGATTGATTGGTGATATTATGGAAGCTGATCAGACCGCCGCGGCGCTTGCCCTCTATGTTCCATTCGGCGGAGAACGGGTTGCCGTAGGGGACAGAGTCGTTGTTGTTTCCGCTATAGGGGATGTCGTAGACGCCGCAGACATGGTTGCCGCTGTGGCCTCTCTGGGACAGCTGATTGAGAATTGCCCCTTTGAGCTTGTCACAGTTCCACTCGGCGGCGCTCACCAATTCCCGCCGGCGCATATCCTCCGGTCTGTTATTCTGCATGGCCTGTCTGGCAGCTTGATGAAAGTCCATGAAGTTTCCTCCTGTTGTACATAATACTCCAATGGCCGATTTGACTACATTTTTATTGTAGCATTGGGTGACAGGGGACACAAGGCCTTTTTAATGGCCAAAATGGTTTTAAAAGGCTCCCGGAGGCGAAAACCCGCTGGCTTATGGCATCCTGACATTTTTGTTATGAGTTGAAGCTTTCATCCCACAGGGGCAGATTGGTCAGGTAGGTCTGTTCCACCGCCGGCACATAGTAGGCGCCATAGGTTTTCAGACCATCCTCCTCCTGCTGCTCCGGCAGCTCCACATAGAACCGGTAATAGGGCATGTAGCACTCCTCATAGGTGCCGTTCCGATAGACCAGTTCGACCTTTTTCACATACCTCATCCCCGGCATCTCATAGGGGACTGTGGTCAGGTAATGGCCCCTTGCCAGCAGTTCTTTGGCCTCATCCAGAGGGATGATGGGGTAATCCCCAATTTTCTGGGACAGGTCGGTGCGAAATACCCTGGCCAAAAACAACTTGCCCTCATCGTCGCAGGAGAAGGTGGCCCGCAAAAAGCTGTAGTTGACCATCTCCTGGGTCAGGTCATCCGCCCCCTGGTAAAATTCTACCTGGTGGCTTTGCTGCCGGTAGATATTGTAGTCCCCACCACAGATGTTGGGCCGCAGGTCGGAAAAGCCCATAAGGCCGCTGTAATGGTCCCTCAGATAGTCCGCAACCTGACAGGTTTCCTCATAGGAGGCGTAATGGGTAAAGTTGTACCCCTCCGGCAGGGCCACTGCCGGTTCAAAGGAGATGGTGGCCGTCATGGTTTGATCCACCTGGATTTTATACCCCTGGGCCTCCCCGGTGATCTGGGCGGGCTCGGAAAAGCTGGCCGGCAGGGTGATTCCCTGGCCCTCTAGCTCCTCTTTGACGGTTTCTTGCTCCTTGAGGCTTTCGGCGTTGTTGGTGAGTGTGACGGCGTCCCGTTCCAACCCCAGGGCGTCGGCGATTTCCCACAGAAAGCCCTCCATCTCCTCCCATTTGGGCTGGGCCCCAGCGGTCAGCTGGTTCTGGTAGACCGGCAGGGTAGTCAGCTGGGCATCCTCCCGCCAGGGGTTGGCGTTTACCAGCTGGGAGATGTCAAAGGCCATATAGCCTTCAAAGCCCATTCCCTCGCCCACACTTTCGGGAAGGGTGAGCATGGGTAGCTGGGGCGGATTCTCCTGGGGGGTAGGCCAGGACAGCCATCCCCCCACAAGGCAGATAACAGCGGCGGATGCCACCGGAAGCAGCCAGCGCCGTTTTGTTTTGGCAGGGAGCAAATCCGCCTCCTGGACATAGGCGGGGTCAGTCAGTTCCATCTTGTCTAAAAATTCGTCGCCTCTCATAGGGTGCAGCCCTCCTTTTCCAGGTGGTCCCGCAGCTTTTTCCGGCTGCGGAACAGGGTGGTTTTTACCTTGCTCTCGGAAAGGGCAAAGCGCTGGGCAATCTGGGAAATGGAATCCAGATACCAGTACCGGCGCGGGAAAATGTTCCGCTGCTGGGGGGGGAGAGCCCCCAGAAAGCTGTTGAGGGCTTCCCCCAGGGCTATGTTGTCCATCCGGCAGGCGGTGTCGTCGGGGGCGGGGATACACTGTTCCAGCTCGGCGCTGAACTCGCAGAGAAACCCCATCCGTTTCAGGCGGTTTCGGCTCCGGCAGAAATCCAGGGAGATGTGCCGGGTGATCCGGGCCAGAAAAGGGTACAGATAGTCGTAGGGCCGATGGGGCGGAATGGCGTTCCAAGCTTTGAGATAGGTGTCGCTTTCGCACTCCTCCGCCGTCTGGTGGTCGTCCACAATGCCGTAGGCCAGGGCCCGCAGACGGGTTCCAAACTTTTTTGATGTCTCCCCAATGGCCTGCTGGTCCCGACTGAGGTACATCTCGACAATTTTATGATCCTCCATCCCATCCTCTCCTTTCATTTCATTGAGAAAGGCTTTCACCTGTATAAGCGTTTTCGCGAAGAGAGTGGTTACACTTTTTGGAAAAATTATACCACATTTTTTCGAGACCAAAAAGGCGGGTATCAGGCTTACAGCCCAATACCCGCCTTTTTGGCGCAGGTGATACCGAAAGTTCAGGCGATGGCTCGTTGATAATCCAGCTCCCGCTGGTAGTCCTCATACCGGCGGTACTGTTCCCAGCCAAAGGCAGCCAGTTTTCCCGTCAGCCGCCAGGAGCGGGGCAGCAGCATGGCGTCATATTCCTGTAAAAAGCCGGCCGCCTGGTTGATGGCCTCCATGGGAAGGTTCCAGCTGCGGCCCATCAGGCCCACCTCTACCTGGCAGGGGGAGCTGACCCGGCTGTAAAACAGGGGAGAGGCCTTGTCCAGGCCATAGGTGTCGGTGGAAAGGTCCACCAGCAGAAAGGCGGTAAACCCGCCCATCAAAATAGAAGTAATAAGGAAAGCGGCGATAAAACAGCGCAGTTGTCGCTTCATTGGCTTTGATTCCTCCGGGGCAAAAGATCACATCCTTTTTCAGTATGCCCCAAAGAGAGAAAAATATTGTGGTCACATCCACTCCCGCAGCACCCGGGCTAAACTCTTCCCCGCCAGGGAGGCAGTGTAGCAGGCCTCTTCCAAAGTGTTGGCATGGGAGCCGAACTCCAACAGCAATGAGCCGGTGGTCAGGTCCATATTGTATTTGCGCTGGGCGAAAAAGATAGGACGGCACAGGCCGGGGTAATCCTGGGCCACCGCGTTGGTGAGGGCAGCCCCAAATCGGAAATTGTCCCGCCAGTTTTCCACCCCCAGGCTTCCGGTGTAGTCACAGCTGACCGCCACCATCAGCTGGGCCGCTTTTTTACCGTCAATTTCCACCACCGGTTTGGTAATCTGGGTGGTGGTGCCAATGGCATCCCGGTGGATGTCCAATACCACCTTGATGGAGGGGTATTGATCCAGATAACTTTGGATGGTCTGGGCGCTGCGCTCATAGGCCCCGTTGTAGGAGGGGTAGTCGTGCTGGGTTGTATCGTGGAGGACCGAAAAGCCCTCCTCTTCCAGCACCTGGGCCAGCACATTTCCAACCGCCACCATATTTTGGGTGTCGTCGGTGGTGCGCCAGGTGCCTCGGGTGTCAAATTCATCCCGGTCATAGGGCTCATAGCTTTCGGTGGCGTGGGTATGTACCAGCAGGATCTGGGGCTGCTGGTTGTCCCCCAGGGTCTGGGTCATGGGCTGGTCCAGAATTGTCAGGATCTCCTCATCGGTCAGGTCGGTGTAGTTGCGCAGAAGCCCCTCCCCAATGGAGAGGTAGACGCCGCCGTTTCGTCCCGATAGGTCCTCCTCAATGATGGTGCCCCGGTATTGGGGGTCCACCTGGGGGGGAGGCTGAGAGGAGGACGCCTGGGATGAAGAGGAAGAAGAGGAGGGAGCTGAGGAGGAAGGGGGCGTAGGCAGGGAGGAAGAGGAGGAGGGCTCTTGGGGAGGCAGCAGGTCTCCGGCAAACTGCTGCTCCAGTAGGTACAGACTGCCCTCAGGCATGGCGAGAGCGGCGGAAAACACAGCAGCCTGTTGGGTGAGGGCGTCCAACTGGGTGCCAAACTGATTCCAGATTACCTTGACTGCCGGCAGCAGGGCCAGCACAAGGGCAAAAGTCATCCCTGTCGAAATCCATCGACCAGTCTGTCCGTTTTTGTTTCGGGGTTTTTTCACAGCGGCTCCTACCTCCCAGCCCCACCGAAGGGGGTTCTCTTTTATTCCTATTCTGGGAGAAGAAAATCTAGTACCCTTTTTCCCACTTACTCCATCAGGTAGGCGATGTCCTCCATGGTCAGCTGGGGCTGCAAGGCCAGATTGATGGCCATGGCGGTTACCTTGGCGGCCCGCTGGATCAGCAGGTCAATGTCTCTGGGGGTCACCATAACCGGTTCCCCTTGGCAGGTGGGAGGGGTTTGGCCACTCTCATTTTGGCCCAGCAGGTCCCAGGCCAGGGTGGCTCCATCCACCACTGTGGGTACCCCCATGGAAATGACCGGTATGCCCAGGGTGGCCCGGCTCAGTTCCTGCCGCCGGTTTTGCACCCCAGACCCGGGAGCGATGCCGCTGTCCGCCATCTGTAGAGTGCTGCCCAGACGGTCCAGGGAGCGGGAGGCCAGGGCATCCACAGCGATGACCGCCGCTGGATGCAGGTCCTCTACCAGGGCCCGGATGAGGCCGGCAGTTTCGATACCGGTCTGCCCCAACACCCCCGGGGCCAGAACCGCCACCGGGCGAAAGCCCGGGAATCCCCCCTCCTCTTTGGGAAAGGCCATATGGCGGGTGGCCAGAATCTGACGGGCTACCTGAGGTCCCAAGGCGTCGGGAGTGATATTCTCATTGCCCAAGCCCACCACCAGTACCAGACCCTCTTTGGGCAGGAGCCGGGCAAGGGTTTGGGAGATAGCGGCGATTTCTTCATCGGTATTTAAGGAGGTGGCACAGAAGGGAGGGGTCTCCACCGTAATATATTCCCCCATACTTTTACCCATAACTTCGGCAGCCTGGGGGGTGGAGATGGTGACGGTGGTAATTAAAATCTGATTGGTCTTTTGCTCCTGGACCGACACCCCCTGGGGCAGATTCCCAGCAAAGGGAGCGGCGGCTTCCAGAGCCAGGTCGGTACGAATGGACTTTGACACAGGAAAAACTCCTTTACTTTGGTTTAAAAAGGCGAATAAATTTTGTAAAATATATCCATGAAAATTTTTTAAGGAAACAGTTGCTTTTTCTTTGGAAAAATGCTATGATAACTTGTACTGTCAAATAGGATGAAGGGGGTGTAACCATGCCGAACATTAAATCCGCCAAGAAGAGAGTTAGAGTAATTGAGGCCAAATCTCTTCAGAACAAGGCTATCAAGTCCGACCTGAAAACCGTACTGAAGAAAGCCGAGGCTGCCCTGGCTGAGAACAGCGAGAACAAGGCCGAGGTTGTTAAGCTTGCAATAAAGAAGATTGACCAGGCTGCCGCCAAAGGTATTCTTCACAAGAACAACGCGTCCAGAAAGAAATCCGGCCTAGCCTGCAAGCTGAACCACGTAGGCTAAGCAGTATTGATTTGGGAAAAAGACAAGAGCAGTCCCCTTGTATCCCCTTTGTGGGGGATGCCGGTGGTCTGCTTTTCTTTTTGCCTGCCACCCTCTGAAATGAAAAAGAACTTTCTGTATCTTCTCTTTCGTATACAGAAAGTTCTTTTTTGTTGTGGCCGGCAGTCAGGGGGTTGGGCCCTGCTCAGGATTTATCTCCCGGCTTGAAAATCAAAGCGATGATCAGTCCAAAGATGATAGCGGCGGCAATACCTGCCGAAGCGGCGGTAAGGCCCCCCATCAAAGCCCCCATAAGGCCGTATTCTCCCAGAGCGGTTTTTACTCCTTTGGCCAGCAGGGCACCAAATCCGGTGAGAGGTACAGTGGCTCCCGCCCCAGCGAAATCAATGAGAGGCTGGTAGAGGCCCAATCCCCCCAGGACCACCCCTGCCACCACATAGGATACCAAAATCCGGGCCGGGGTCAGTTTGGTGTAGTCAATGAGAACTTGTCCCAGTCCACACAGGGCCCCGCCCACCAGAAAGGCTTTCAGATAGGGTAAAAAAAGTTCCATAAATTCTGTTCTCCTTTGCGGGTTTAATTGGGAAGGCTGGACAGGTGAACCAAGTGGGCAATGCCTGGAATGGATTCTCCCTGTTGGGCGCTGGTGGGGCTGAGCAGGGCGCCGGTGGCCATAAACAGCACATTGGTCAGCCTGCCCTCCTGGATGGAGGGCAAAATATAGGAACAGAGCACCGAGGCGCTGCATCCGCATCCCGAGCCGCCGGCATGGACGTCCTGGGTATCCCGGTCATAGATGAGCAGTCCACAGTCCGAGTGCTTGTCCTTGATGTTGTAGCCCTCCCGCAGGAGCAGCTCATAGAGAAGGTCCGACCCCACCTGGCCCAGGTCGCCGGTGAGAATCAAATCGTAGTCCTGGGGACCGGTCTGGGTGTCGGTAAAAAACTGCTTAAGGGTGGCAGCTGCGGCCGGGGCCATAGCCGCCCCCATGTTGTTGGCGTCTTTGATCCCCTTGTCCTCTATGGTGCCGATACAGATTTGACGAATATAGGGGGGAGCTACCGCGTTGCCCAGTACCACCGCTCCCGAACCGGTGACCGTCCACTGGGAGGTGGGGGGACGCTGTCCACCGTACTCCAGGGGAAAACGGTATTGCCGCTCGGCGGTACAGAAGTGGGAAGAGGTGGTGGCAACGGTGTGTTTTAAGCCGCAGCCCTCGATCATCAAAGCCCCCAGAGCCATGCCTTCTGACATGGTGGAACAGGCACCATAGATGCCAAAGTAAGGGATGCCCAATTCCCGCAGTCCAAAGGTGGAACTGATACATTGGTTGAGAAGATCTCCCGCAAAGATACAGTCAATCTGATCGGGAGCCAGGCCCGCCTTGGCCAAAGCCAGGGTCACCGTATCCTTTTGCATCTTGCTTTCCGCTTTTTCCCAGGACTGTTGTCCAAAGGCAGTATCCTCGTTAATGCGGTCAAAATAACAGGCCAGCGGCCCCTCTCCCTCCTTTTTGGACACAATGGAGGCGTAACTGAGAATAGAGGGGGTGTGTTCCAGACGGATGGTGTGTTTGCCTACTTTTACAGCCATGCAGTGATCCTCCTCTCTTAATAAAGTCCAAGGGCCCAGGCCAGCACGCCATATATAATGCTGGCGCTGATTCCATATACCAGTACTGGACCGGCAATGACAAACATTTTGGCACCCAGACCAAGAATTAACCCCTCGCTTTTAAATTCCAAAGCGGGGGAAACCATGGAATTGGCAAAGCCGGTAATGGGTACCAAGGTGCCGGCGCCGGCATGTTTGGCCAGGTTGTCATAGATTTTAAGCCCGGTTAGCAGGGCGGAGAGAAATACCAGGGTCACGCTGGCGGCGGTGGAGGCCAGATCTTTGGTCAGTCCCCGTCCGGCGTAGAAGGTCATCAGGGCCTGGCCCAGGGTACAGATGAGCCCTCCCACCACAAAGGCGGTGGGAATATTCTTCCAGCTTTTTGAGTTGGGGGATTTTTTCTTGTTAAGCTGATCGTATTCCTTGTCGGTCATGGACACTGTCAAACACCTCGTTTGTTTCTAAACTTCAGCCCTATTGTTTCCCATTGGCTATTTTTTTATGTAATCAAATCCCATGCTATCCAAAGAGGTCTTTTAAAAATAGAAAAATTTCTCATAGTTGATGTAAAGAGGCAGGTGTGGTATCATTTTAAGAAGAAATCACTGAGAAAGGAAGAACAGCCTGTGCCAAAGGTTTCCCTGGCGGTGATCCGCCCCTTTGAGCTGCCCCCCAAAGGCGCCCAGCTCATTGTCTTTTCGGATATTCGCAACTATGTGGCTCAGTGGGATACCCAGGCGCTGCTGAAAGCGGCTGTTCGTTATGCCCGTACCTATGGGGTGTATCTGGTGCCAAACCGCTTTATTGCCGATGATTTTCTCAGTTTGTGTATGATTGGCCCCACTGGGGAGATCCTGGGGGGACAGCGGGCAGTCTGCCTCAATGTTTCCTATCGGGGGTTTTTGCGCCGCTCCGATGACCTGGAAATTTTTGATACGCCACTGGGACGGATTTTTCTGGCGGTGGATGTGGACCTCTACCGGCCGGAGGTGATTCGGGCGGCGGCTCTCTCCGGCGCTCAGTTGGTGATTGGTTCCCGGTTTGTCCAGGGTTATGATGACCTGCCCCTCCGGAGGCTGTGCGGTGGGCTCAATATGGCGATTTCCAATGGGGTGTTTGTGCTGGATGTAAGCAATATGAGCTGTTCTTTGGCCTCTCCCGGCCTGTGGGAAGCCTACCCTGACGGGTTTGTGGCCCGGGACTGTGAGGACCTGCCCTTCCAGGCGGTGATTGACACAGATCTGGCGGCGGGGTTTGGGGAGCAGCGGCAGCTGTCTGAGGAGTTTTACCGCAGATATCAGGAATATCTGGGGCGCTGATGGGGCAAGGAGCAAAAATTATATGTTGAGCAGTGATATCAGAACCGGTGCGCTGATCCTTTCCTTTCAGGTGAGCGGCCGGAAAATTGAGAAGATCTTTGCCAGTAGGGGATCTGCCCCGGCCCTGGCCATTGGGGAGATGACCCCAAAAACTTTAAAGGTGGCGGCGGTGGGGCTGGAAAGCCGGCCCTATAAAAACCTCAAGGCTTATCTGACCCATATGGAATACCTGGTGCGCCAGGCGGTGGAGGAAGAGGCGGGCATTGTGGTGTTTCCCCAGTATACCGGTCTGTTGCCTCTCACCCTGCTGCCCGGCTTTGGGCGGATTTTGGCCCAGCTGGAGGATTTGGAACGGGATGAGAAAAACCTCCGGGACGCCTTCCGGTTGGTGATTGGCACCTTGGGGGATTTTTTGTGGGAGACCTATATGGCTACCTTTGGGTGCCTGGCCCGCCGGTATGGGGTCTATCTCATGGCGGGCAGTATCTACGAGTGTTCCGGTGAGAAGATCTATCATCGAGCCTATCTCTTTGATCCGGCTGGGGCTATAGCGGGGGTGCAGAGCAAGCTGCTGCTGTCCCCTTTTGAGAGAACCTTTGGTGTGGAGCGGGAAGAAAAACTGGAGGTGTTTCCCACCCTGTTTGGCAAGGTGGGAATCCTGTTTGAAGAGGATTTGGCTCAGTTTGAGCTGAGCAAAATCCTTCGGGAGCAGGGGGCCAATCTCATTCTCTCCCCTGGCGGTGTTGTAGGGGGAGAGGAGCTGCCCTGTCGGGAGCTGCTACCAGTTTTCCGGGCACAGGAGCGAGGACTTTATATTGCCCGGGCTGGGATGGTCAACCGGATTGGGTTACCGGTCACCGGCAGGGCCGGGATCTATGGGCCTTTTTCCCTCACTTCCGGCAAGGATGGGGTACTGGCCCAAGGGGCTTCCCATACCCAGGGGGGGACAGTGGTGGCCCATACCGATCTGACCCGCCTCTCCAAGTGGGAGGACCTGTATACAGCCGATCACTCCCCCGCCTTTACCCGGGGGAGGCTGCTGGGCCTCTATGACCGTCAGGTGGATCTCCCGGTGCTGGAACGGCAGGTTTCCAGCCAGCCGGCGCCAGAGGAGAACGAGCTTTAATTTGGGTAAGTATCAACACCCCCGGTGGGAGAAGCTCTCCCACCGGGGGCGTTATTTTTCTGTTATTTAGGACAGGATGCGGCAGTTGTCGGTTGCCAAAACCAGCCGGGCCAGCTATAATGACAGTATACCAATTTATAAAGGAGGGAATTACAGGTGGACGAATGCGGTCGAAGTATAAAAGCGAAATATGGCCCTGTCAAAATCCATACCCAGCTGGCAGTTTCGGGCGCGTCCTTTGACTGCCTGTAGTTTGGCTCACACCCCTTTTTGCTTAAAACAGGGGCTTTTTGGTTATGTTTTGACAGAGCGCAGCATCCCCAAACAGAGGAAAACCTTCTCTGGTTGGCGGTGTTTGCGTTTTTTTGTTTTTATACTCCTTTGACTGACCATACTGTACAAAGGAGGAAGAAGCGATGGAGCACAAAGATTACACAATTCTGCTTTCCTATCTGGAGGGGCGGCAGTTCCGGGCCCTTAAGGAAGCTTTGGATCAGATGAACGAGGTGGATGTAGCCGACTTTTTGGAGGCCATTCCCCATGACCGGGTAGCGGTGGTATTCCGCACCCTCACCAAGGAGACCGCTGCGGAGGTCTTTGCCAACCTGGAGGTAGAGCTGCAACAGGCGATTATTGACGCCATCACTGACCGGGAACTGGCGGGGATTATTGAGGATTTGTCGGTGGACGACGCCGTTGACATGCTGGAAGAGCTGCCTGCCAATGTGGTAAAACGGGTCATGCAGAACGCCTCAAGCGATACCCGGAATTTAATTAACCAGTTTCTCAAATATCCTGAAAATTCTGCGGGCAGCATTATGACCGCCGAGTTTGTGGACCTGCGCCGGACCATGACGGTCAAACAGGCTTTTGACCACATCCGGGCCACCGGTGTGGACAAGGAGACGGTCTACACCTGCTATGTGATTGACAGCAACCGCAAGTTGGAAGGGGTGGTCACTGTCAAAGATCTGCTCATGGCCCCCTATGAGACCCGTGTGGAAGAGATTATGGAGGACAGCGTTATCTCAGCGGTTACCACCGATGACCGGGAAGAAGTGGCAGCCCTGTTTTCCCATTACAGCTTTCTCTCTCTGCCGGTGGTGGACCATGAGAACCGCCTGGTGGGTATTGTGACGGTAGATGACGCGGTGGAGGTTATGGAACAGGAGGCCACTGAGGACTTCCAGAAGATGGCGGCCATTGCCCCCTCAGAAAAACCTTATCTGAAAACCGGCGTCTTTACCCTGGCAAAAAACCGGATTGTCTGGCTTCTGGTTTTAATGGTTTCCGCTATGATTACCGGTACGGTGCTGCAGCGGTATGAGGCCGCCTTTGCTGTGCTGCCTTTGCTGGTGACCTTTATTCCCATGCTCACCGATACGGGAGGCAATGCCGGTTCTCAAAGCTCCACCTTGATTATCCGTGGAATGGCTACCTCGGAAATTCAGTTGTCCGATCTGCCCCGGGTGGTTTGGAAGGAGCTTCGGGTCAGCCTGGTGGTAGGGGCTGTTCTATCGGTGGTCAACTATATCCGGCTCATTGTCATGTATCCCGGCAACAATATGCTGGCCTTGACGGTGGCGTTGGCCCTCTATGTGACAGTGGTCATTGCCAAAACAGTGGGTGGGGTGTTGCCCATGATGGCAAAATTGGTACATGCCGACCCGGCCATTATGGCGGCTCCCCTGATTACCACCATTGTGGACGCCTTTTCTCTGGTGATTTACTTTAATATCGCCCAAACCCTGCTGGGGCTGTGAGAGGTCTGCCAGCAAATGAAAACAAAAAAGCCTGCCGGAATTTTCCGTCAGGCTTTTTTTATCCGCTAATTTTGGGTCCCTTCCGGTTGGGTGGGGTAGAGCTTTTGGTAGATGCCGGACATTTTCATGGCCTTGATAAAGGCGGGAGCCAGCAACAGAGCCACTACCAC
>CALXEL010000032.1 GCA_944387315.1 uncultured Clostridia bacterium | reverse complement strand
TAAAATTTGTCAAGGGGCTTTTTGGGGGATTTTGCAGTAAAACGCCCCTCTCTGTCGCACTTAACTATTGACCCAATATTTTATTCAGTGTATCATTAGTACATGAAAATTTGTGAGGTGTCCGATGAAAAAATTATTGGCGATCGGCCTTTCTCTGTCTTTGTTACTCTCTCTGGCTGGCTGTAGCTCCAAGAGAGATCCCGATATTATCAGTTCTTCCGGTTCTTTGGAACTGCACTACTCCTCCGAGGAGGAGAGCAGCTCCTCTTCTGAGTTGCCCGACAGCATGGAGGACCCGGTTTTGCCGGAAAGTTCGTCCTCCAGCGTGCCATCCAGCAGTTCGGCTCCTTCCAGTTCCAAGCCTTCTGCGCCCAGTAGCCAGGCGCCTTCCAGCTCTAAGCCTGTGGCACCCAGCAGTTCGGCTCCGTCCAGCAGCTCCACAGCTTCCAGTTCCAAACCAGCGGCACCTGGCAGCTCGGCCCCGTCCAGTTCTTCTTCTGTGTCGTCCAGCAGTTCTTCTTCCAGCAATAAACCTTCCAAGGCGCCGGTGGATGAAGTGCGGGGGGTGTGGATTTCCTATTTGGATTTTAATACTCTCTTAAAAAATAAAACAAAAGCTCAGTTTAATAAAAATATCTATACCGCTTTTGGAAAAATCTCTGCCGCAGGTTTTAATACGGTGTTTGTTCAGGTGCGTCCTTTTGGAGATGCGCTGTATGACTCCAAGTATTTTCCCTGGTCCCATACCATTACGGGCACCGAGGGGGAGGACCCTGGTTTCGATCCGCTGGATTTGATGATTGAAGCGGCCCGGGACTACGATTTGCGCATTGAGGCATGGATCAATCCTTACCGGATTCGCAACAGCGGAACAACGGCTGCCCTGTGTGATTCCAACCTGGCTCAAAGCTGGCTGGAAGAGGGAACAGGGGAGGTTATTGAGTACAATGGCGGGCTCTACTACAACCCAGGCAATGAGTTTGCCCGTAACTTGATTGTAGATGGTGTGATCGAGATAGTGGAAAATTACAATGTAGATGGCATCCACTTTGACGACTATTTCTATCCCACCACCGACGCGTCCTTTGACGCGGATACCTATGCCGCCTATAAGAAGGAGGGGGGAACCCTTTCCTTAGCCGATTGGCGTCGGGAAAATGTCAATATTCTGGTACGGGAGGTCTATGCTGAAATCAAGAGCATTGACCCCTATATAGAATTTGGTATCAGCCCCCAGGGCAACAACGACAACAACTACAATACCCAGTATATAGATGTAAAGAAGTGGGTGACCACCAAAGGGTATGTGGACTACATCTGCCCTCAGATCTATTTTGGGTTCAACAATGAAAGCTATCCTTTTGCTGAGACAGTAGAAGAGTGGAACGATATGATTCGTCTGAGTTCGGTGGATCTGTATGTGGGTATTTCCCCCTATAAGCTGGGAGCCCAGGACACCTGGGCAGGCAGTGGCAAAAATGAATGGCTTAACACCACCAATATTTTGCAGCGCATGGTAGTGGAGGCAAGACGGTATGACCGCTACCAGGGATTTGCCATGTTCCGTTATGACTCCCTGTTTAACCCGGCTTCAGGTGTAAAGAGTCAGGTGGAGACAGAACTGAAGAATCTGACCAGTGTGTTAAATTAGGTCCTATCGGAGGAAAGTAAAAGGTGTCAGGATTTTTAAAGAATAAAAAATTAGTTACTATCCTGTTGTGTACAGTGCTGCTGCTGATTACCATTGTGGTAGCGGGAGTGGCTGTCTGGCGAAAGGTGGACCAGGGGGAGCAGGTAGTCCATCTGCCCTCCTCCCAGAGTAAGCCCCAGTCGTCCAGTGCTGGTTCAGGCCAGGGGGATGGGAATGAGAACGCAGGTGAAAATACCGGTGAGTCGGGAGATGGAACGGCGGTACATGACCCCATCTATTTTAACCGTCCTTCCACTATGCGGGCAGTTTATATCACTGCTGGGGTGGATTATCTCACCGATGGGGATCTGTCTGCGGAGAAGATCAAGGCGGATATTGATACCGCCTTGGCCAATGCCAAAGAGCTCACCATGAACACGGTGATTTTCGACCTGAAATATGAGGACCGCAGCATCTATCTCCAATCAGCCCTGCCTACAGTGGAGACGGATTTTGATATTCTGGAATACGCTGTAAGCAAAGCCAGAGAACAGGGCTTTTATATCTATGCTATCTATGACACCTTGGATTTGGAACAGGATGGCGGCATTGTGTCCGCCCAGACCATTGATTCCCAGGTGGTGGAAACGGTCACCGGCAACGCAGTGCAGTTTGCCACCAGTTATGACATCGATGGGGTTTTGCTGGACGACTATTACTGTGAGACACAGGACACCAGCTATGCCACCTACCTGAAAAAAGGGGGAGGCATCGGGTTTGACAACTATCTCAAAGGTGCCACCCAGAGCGTGTTTACTACTATTGCCGATGCCATCCGTACCCAGGCGCCCCATTTGCAGATTGGTCTTCTGACCGAGGAAGTATGGGCCAATCAGAGCCAAAATGAAGATGGCTCTGCCACCAGTGCCGCCTATACCACCCTGGGCACTGGAAATTCCGACAACCGCAGCTATGTGGAACAGGGCTATGTGGATTTTATCGCTGTCAAAGCTTACAGCCCTACTACCAGTGGAACAGCTCCATTTTCCACCGTTGCCAAATGGTGGGGAAATCTGGCTGCCGAGTATGAAATTCCTTACTATATTGTCCATGCTTCCAGTAAGCTGTGCAGTGAAGAGGCAGGCTGGACCGAGTATGACCAGCTGACCAAACAGCTGATTGCCACCGAGTCGGTGCCTGGTTACAGCGGCAGCATTTTCAACTCTCTGGCCCGCATGGTGGAGAATCCAGAAAACAGCGCCTCCACCGCTATTGGATATTTTAAGGATGAGATCAATGTGCAGCACGTGCTCACCGAGCTGGCTGTCACTGTGCCCCAGCAAAAGACCTTTACCACCTTTGAGCAGAGTGTGACCTTCAAAGGTGCTTCCGACCCCAATACCGAAATCACCATCAACGGGGTAAAGGTTTCCACCGACCAGAACGGATACTTTACCGTCAACAAGGCGCTGGAACCGGGACTGAACCAATTCACCTTTGTACATAAGGGGCGCAGTGAGATTTATAATATCACCCGTCAGGTTGTGGTACTGAAGGAGGCCTCTCCAGAGGGCAATATGACCATTGACGGCGGCATGAAGGTCACTATCACCGCTTTGGCTTACAGCGACGCCAAAGTGTACGCCACTGTGGGTGGGCAGACCATTCAAATGACGAAAATGTCCGCCGGTGATGACGATGTGGATCGGGATACCTCCTATGTGCGTTTTTCCGGTACCTACACCGCTCCTGAGGCTACAACAGCTGTGCAGGACATTGGCCAGATCATTGTGTATGGTGAGGCACAGGGACAGAAGGATGTCAAAGAATGCGCCTATCTGAAGGTTAACAAAAAAGTTGTCGTAGGAGATGGCACTCCAATTCAGGTAGTGGCGGAACAGGCTGAAACTTTCCCCACCTCGGTAATTAACGACTTCTCTGATCCCAATTACTTCCCCCTGCCCCAGGGCACATTGGATTACTCGGTGGGCAGCGAAATTGTCTACAAAAATGGAGATAAGACCTATTCCTACTATCAGCTGGCCTCCGACTTGCGAGTATATACCAAGGATATTAAAGCGGTTTCGGATAACTATGCCGTAGACAGCAATGTGATTTCCGGCATGACCGTAACCGCCGATGAACGCTATACCAAGGTGATCTTCAATACCCAGCAGCAGGTTTCCTATAAGGGTAGTTACGACAACAATTCCTTTAAGATTACCTTTAACTATACCAGCAGCCATCCGGGAAATATGACCCTGACCAAAAATCCCCTGTTCAGCAGTGCTACCTGGTCAGGCAGCACCTTGACCTTGCAGCTGAGAAAAACTGGAGGATTCCTGGGGTATACTGCCTACTATGACTCCAGCGGAAATCTGGTCATGCGGTTTAACAATCCACCTGAGATTTCAGGCAGTTCCTTGGCTGGCGCGAAAATTGTGGTAGACCCCGGCCATGGCGGGTCTGATCCCGGTGCCCCTGGCTTCCTGCCGGCCTATCCGGAGAAGGTTATTACCCGGGACATTGCCGAAAAACTGGTGGACGAGCTTAAGAGCAGGGGAGCCAGTGTTTACTACATTGAAACCAATGCCAGCACCAGCTCCAAAGTGGTTGTTCAAACCCGTATGGAATTGGCCAGAGACTACGATCCTCATTTGATGGTGAGTATTCACTGTAACTCCACCGACAATAACTCCACAGCAGTGGGAACAGAGGTATACTATTTCAACCAGTATTCCAAGGCTTTTGCGGGGTATTCTTCCTCGGCCATTGCCAGTGCTCTGGGTACCAGCAACCGGGGAGCCAAGTTTGGGTACTACTATGTGACCCGAGATCCCCAGTTCCCAGCGGTGCTGTGCGAGACCGGCTTCCTCTCCAATGAGCGGGAGTATAAAAAGCTCATCGATGAGGATTATCAGTACGCCATCGCCTCCGGTATTGCCGATTCGATTTCTCAATTCTTTAAATACCCCGGTTCCACTGTCTCCAATCTGACTGGTACCCAGCAGAGTGGAGAGGCGGTTTCCCAAGTTCCGGTAACAGATATGGAGCTGGATGTGGGGACCCTCTCCCTGAAAGCGGGGGAGAGTGAGACCATCAATCCGGTGGTT
>CALXEL010000031.1 GCA_944387315.1 uncultured Clostridia bacterium | reverse complement strand
TGCGCCATGTACCCAGAGAGGCCAGAGGCAGCGCGGCCGCTACCTTTTCCGGTTGTTGGGATCTGGGCATTTTAGTGGGCAACTTTGTCTGGGGCTTTGTTGTGACAGGTGTGGGGTATCGGGGCCTTTACCTGTGTGCTTCTGGTTTGATGCTCTGTATTTTGGCTATCTATTTTAAATTGTTCCGCAAACAATTTCCGGAAGGTTAATGAAAAAAGGCACCTGCTGTACGCGACAGGTGCCTTTTTTGTTTAGCGCCCTAGGCAAGGAATTTGCCAAGAGCTGTACAGGCCAAGTAGGCTGTGTCATTTAAAAGCAGCTCAATAGCACAACCTTGACAGGAGGAAAGAGAGAACAGGTTGGTGATTTTCAGTCCGGCTAGGGATGGAAAACAGTGAAAAAATAGGTGGTATTCCAGCATTACGACACCTCAATTCTTAATAAGCATGTGCTAACTTGGATAGCGCAGCAAAAGATTCTAAAAACTAGTTGTACACTAGGCTTTAAAGCGGTACAATAGTATCAAAAGGAGGCAGTTATATGAAAGTGGAAAAGATTTATTTGGTCTATTTTTCTCCCACAGAAACCACCAAACATTCTGTGCAGGCGGTTGCCGCAGGATGGCAGGGGATTGACTGTAAGGAAATCGATCTGACCTTGCCTGCCAGCCGGAAGCAGCAGTGGGCTTTTGAGGAAAATTCCCTGGTTATTTTGGGTTTGCCGGTCTATTACGGGCGGATGGTTTCGGTTGGCACCGAAGTGTTTGCCTGCCTTAAAGGAAATCACACCCCGGCAGTGGCGGTAGCGGTTTATGGTAACCGGGCTTATGAGGACGCTCTGATTGAGATGACCGATTTGATGAAAGCCCATGGTATGGTGCCTGTGGGAGGAGTTGCCTCGGTGGGAGAACATTCCTTCCAGAACGGATTGGCGGCCGGACGTCCCGATGGGGAGGATCTGGCAGTTTTAACTGGGTTTGGCTGCAAGATTCGGGAAAAACTGGAACAGCTGAGGGATATAAAAGATTGTCCAGATTTGCAGGTGCCTGGCGACAGGCCCTATCGTCCCTATGGTGGAATTCCCTTCGCGCCGGTAGCGGGAGAGAGCTGTGTCAAATGTGGGCGCTGTGCCAGAGAATGTCCGGTAGGGGCTATTTCTATGGATGATCCCAACCAGACCGATGTGGAAAAGTGCATTTTCTGTTTGCGTTGTGTCAAGTATTGTCCGGTACATAGCAGGACGGTAGCTGATGAGCGGTTTGCGGGCATGTCCGCGGGACTGCTGGCAAAAGCCGGAGGCAGCCGAAAAGAGCCAGAGTGTCATCTGTAATAAGAAGCGGTTTTCACAGCATCGCTGTGAAAACCGCTTCTTTTTATACTGTTTTTTACTTTTCAATGGGATAGGGCCAGTTTTGGATACCACCCAAATCATATACCTGGCTGTAGCCCAGCTTTGCTAGTTCGGCACAGGCTTTTTTGCTGCGATTGCCGCTGCGGCAATAGACCAGTACAGGGGTATCCAGCTGAGGAATGGTCTGGGCGGCGGATGAGGAGGTGATCTGCCCCACCGGCAGCAGTTTGGAACCAGGAATATGACCTTGGCTGTACTCCCATGGTTCCCGGACGTCCAGGACAACCAGTGGTTGGGTTCCCTCCATTTTTTCTTTGGCCTGGGCAGGGGAAATAGACTGATAACCTACAGTTCCGGCATTTTTATCAGCGGAGCTTGTAAGAGATGACAGCAGTGAAGCAAACCAACGCGCCATAATGACCTCCAGTTTTATCGTATCCTTAGGATCGACAGAAAATTTAGGTAAATCCAAAAACGGTTTAGGAATGGGAAGGATATTCCCGTTTCAACTGACGGAATATCTTAGTGAGTACCAGAACGGCCAGGGTTGCCAAGATCACCTCAGCGCACAGCTGGGCGTAGGCCAGGCCGTACAAGGGGAAAAGCCAGTTTAAAATAAAGAGGGCGGGGATTTCCAATACGATTTTTCGCAGAATGGCAAAAATCAAAGCCTGTTTGCCCATACCGGTGGCCTGGAAAAATCCCACCGTAATAAAATCCACACAAAGGAAGGGAATACCCAGACACATACCCCGCAAGAAACGGGTTCCATACTCGATGATCGAGGGAGTTTGCATAAACATCCCAATAAAGGATCCAGCAAAGATAAAATACAGGGTAGAGACAGTGATGAGAAAAGCCAGGGCCAATTTGAGGGCAAAGAACATGGTGTTTTTCATCCGAGGAATATTGCCGCTGGCGTAGTTATAGCTGATAAGGGGCATGATACCTTGGGATAGCCCCAGGGCAATCTGCATGGGCACCATATTGATTTTCTGGGTAATACCCATGGCGGCCACTGCCTCAGAGCCGAATGCCGAAGTGAAGTTGTTGAGAACAGTCATACCAGTTACATTGAGCAGATTTTGAATGGCAGCAGGGATTCCTACCAGACAGACGCCTGCCACAATGGCTTTCTGCCAGGGGAACATACTGGGACGGATACAGACATAGGTGTTTTTCCGTTTGATAAAAAGCAGTACAAAGAAATACAGGCAGGCCACACAGTTGGAAAGGAAGGTGGCCAGTCCCGCTCCGGCGGCGCCCATGTTAAATCCCCAGGGCAAAATGAAAATGGGGTCCAATATAATATTGAGCAGGCACCCGCTCATAGTGCCGATACTGGCGTGGAGGGCGGAACCCTCAGCCCGTACCATATAGGCCATTACTACGTTTAAAATGGCTGGAGTGGCGCCAAAGCTCACTGTCCAGATCAGGTAATCAGCTGTGGCCTGGGCGGTTTCGGCGTTGGCTCCCAGCAGGGCTAACAGGGGCTGCTGGAAGATGGTACACAGCAGCGAGAAGAGGATTCCGCTGCAGATGGAGCAGTAAAACCCAAAGGCGGAACTGCGATAGACTGTATCGTAATTCTTACTGCCCAAAGCCCGGCTCATCATACTGGAACTGCCTACGCCAAACAGGTTGTTGACCGCGTTAAAAGCCAACAGAACCGGGGCGGCCAATGTTACCGCGGCGTTTTGTACCGAGTTGTTGAGCATCCCTACAAAATAGGTGTCCGCCAGGTTGTACAGTACCATAACCAATGAGCTTAGAATTGTGGGAACTGCCAGTTTTGCCACCGCTGCGGGGATGGGTGTACTTTCAAACAGCAGCATTTTTTCCTGATTTTTCATTCGTTTTGCTACCTCCTACCCATAGTCAAATCTCTTTCTAAATTGTCGGCAACTTAGCCCTGCCAACAGAATCAGTAACATAATTTTTAATTATAGCATTTTTTTATATCCCTTTCAATCTTGTGGGGGAGTTCTTTGGAAGATTGCTGGTTTTCCATATGCCTGGAAATCCATGTGCATATAAGCTATAATATACAGAGTGATGGTGGTATTGAGAAAGGAGGGGCCTGCATGGCAGATACTGATTCTTTGGGTAACCAGATGAAAAAAAGAGCGCTTAGGTGGGGAAGCCTGCTGGCGTTGGCCATTGGTTTTGCGTTTCTCTATGATTATTTCCATGTGACGGGTAAAGAAATACCTGCCGCTTTAGACATTTCTGGCTCCTGTACCGTCACCATTGCCAAGTATCGGCTTTTGGAATACAACGACCGGGTGGAGTATACCCTGGATCCTGGCCAGACCATGAAGCTGCGGGAACTGATTCTCGACAGCTCCTTTACTCGTGAGCTGGCCTCAACGGTGTCCTTTCACGACCGGGATCAATATGACATCCGGATTTTTTTGGATGATGAGACCCAACCCTTGATTCTCCACAGCCTTGGCGGGGAATATCTCACTGTAACCAATGCCTTTGATGGAAAACATCTGAAAATTGAGAATCCCAGCTGGAAAGCCACTCTGGAAGAAATTTTGGCAGACGGCCCACAGGAAGGATAACAGAAAACGGTGAGTCAGGCACAGTGTCAGGGGAAGAAAGAAATGCGAAAAGTGATTGTTATTGGCTGTCCGGGGGCGGGAAAGAGTACCTTTGCCAGAGCGCTTCGGGACGCCACCGATTTGCCTTTATACTATTTGGACATGCTGTGGCACAGGCCGGATAAAACCAACTGCTCCCGGGAGGAGTTTGACGCCGCTTTAGGGGAACTGATTCAGAAAGACAGGTGGATTGTGGACGGCAACTACCAGAGGACCCTGGAAACAAGGATAAAAGCCTGTGATACCATCTTTTTGCTGGAATACCCTTTGGAGATGTGCCTGGAGGGGGCCCGCTCCCGGATTGGGAAAAAACGGGAGGATATGCCCTGGGTGGAAGAGGAGATGGACCCGGAGTTTGAGCAGTGGATTCTGGATTTCCCCAAAGAGCAGCTTCCGGAAATTCACCGTCTGCTTAAAAAATACCGGGAGGAGAAAGCGGTGTTTGTTTTTCACTCCCGG
>CALXEL010000030.1 GCA_944387315.1 uncultured Clostridia bacterium | reverse complement strand
GAGTTCAGTACGATGGCGGAAGCGTATACAACGATATCCAATACGTTGCCCTGGGTAAGTACCAGAGCCACGGTGGAACCAAGTCCGATTACGAGGGAGGCGCTTACCATACCCTTACAGCCCTGTACAAAGGTAGAGGCGATCTGGCTGGGGGTTTGGCGGTCCAGGAAACCAGTGATGAGGCCCATGTAGATAAAGACAACAGCCATCTGATCCAGATCCCAGGCAAAGTTGACACTGCCGTAGATGATGAGGCCGAAGCCACCCAGTACAGTCAGCATAATGGGGAGATGCTTCTTCTCGATCTCTATGTAAGCGCCATCGGTGGAAATCTTGTTGGCGAATTCCTGGCCATAGACATAGCTTTTGGTGGGATCCTTTTTAATCTTCCGGCAGTAACCCATAATGAAAATGGTGTTTACAATAAAGAAGAGAATAAAGGAAACAATACGCATGGAAATACCGGAAAAAGCTGGCAGTCCGGCGATTTCCTGCGCAATAGCGGTGGTGCTTTGCAGCACGCCGGTACTGAAGCCGGTTCCTACGCCCAACAGGACAATGGCGATGCCGACGATGGCGTCAAATCCCAGGGCGGTGGAGAGCAGTACGCCTACCGGCGCAAAGGCGATAAACCGGTCCGCCGACTGGGTCATGCCCAAAAATCCGAATACCAGCAGAAATACGGGAATCAGCAGAACGCCCTGGTTGGAGAACTTCCGGGACAGGGCGGTCAGATAGGCCTGGAACACATTGGAACGCAGGATGATCTCCAGGCAGCCGCCGATGACAATCAGGGCGAAAATAATGTCGCTCTGGTTGTTCAGAGATGTGATAACCAGAGAGGGGAGTTCCCACAGGGGCACGCCGCTCTGCTCTACATAGTTGAATACATCTGTGTTGATAACTGTCTTGCCTGCGTCATCCACGGTACGCTCAAACGAACCAGCAGGAATGATATAGGTCAAAATAGCGACCACAATCAAAAGTGTGCAAATGATAACGTATGAGTGTGGAACCTTGAATTTCTTTTTCTCTTTAGCCACTTGTGGCTGTGCCATACAACTACCCCCTAAAATTATTACATTTTCACAGTGACAGGTCTACCACGATTTGAATTTAGTATATCATGCCTAAAAATAGCTTTCCAATCAAACTTTCAGTATAGTGCTATAGAGAGATTCTATCATATAGCTATATTATCTTTCTATTGTATCTCATTGGCACTTGAGTAAAAATTTGTTATAATATGTCTAGAAACAGTGGTGATTCTTTATGGGAAGGAGGAGATATTGTGACACTGCAGCAGCTGAAATATCTTCGGGTACTAGCTCGTACATTGCACTACACCCAAGCAGCCGAATTGCTTCATGTTACCCAACCCAGTCTTAGCTATGCCATCTCCTCTTTAGAAAAAGAATTGGGCGTTATACTGTTTCAGCGAGAAGCCAGGAGAATTGCACTGACTGAAAAGGGACATGCTTTTTTGCAAACAGTGGAAAAATCTCTGGATATCCTGGAAGATGGAATCCAGCAAATTTCACCCACAATCAAGCGGCAAAAAAGGCCCATTCGCCTGGGAATTATTAAAAGTTTGGCTCACTCCTTTATTCCCATGGCAGTCGAGGAATTTATGACCCATCAAGGCTTGACACAGCCTGCCTTTGAGCTGGTTAAAGGAAACAATACCTTGTTTTGTCAGGAAATTAAAAATGGAAATCTTGACCTGGCTATTACCGCCAAAATTCCACAGAATTTATATTGTCAGGGGCTCTTTCCCCAGCAACTCCATCTGATTGCTTCAGAAAAACACCCCTTTGCCAGCCGGGAAGGTATTTATTTGCGGGAATTGGATCGTCAGCCTTTCATTTATCTGCGCAAGGATTCCTCCACACCGGAGTTGATTGACAGCCTGCTGAGACAACATCATATTCATCCTATCATCGTCCAAACCGCTAGTGATATTGACACTATGATCTCCTATGTAGCCTTAGGTACCGGACTGGCTATCACCCCCTATATTGATAATATCGAAAATATTGGTGTTACTGAAATCAGGATCCTAGATTATGCGCCTCAGCGTATGATCTATCTCATCTGGGGGGATAAATTGCTGGGACACCCTATGGCTAAATCTTTTAAAGACTTTTTGATTACTCACTATTCCTCGGATCAGTCATTTTAATAGGTGCCTCTCTTCGCTATCCTGTGCCATTCTTGCCTTCTGGCCAACTCTATACGGACCAATGGGGCTACCTATTTGATTGTTGACATTATTTCACAAAAGAAGTATAATGTTTTCGCTGTGCAAACAAACAGTGGGAAAACCGGGGTATAGCGCAGTTTGGTAGCGTGCTTGGTTCGGGACCAAGAGGCCGCGGGTTCGAGTCCCGCTACTCCGACCAGAGAATATTATTTGCACAGAGGCGGGAAAAAGCCCATAAACAACGCATTTAAGCGGGTTTACGGGCTTTTTTATTTTGCTTTTTTAGGTTTTAGCGAATGCATATTTTGGCATATTTTTGCACATTTTAGCATACCTAAGTACGCAGAAAATACGCAGTAACTTTATTTATTTTGTGCCTTGTAATAGTTCACCGAGCTAATTCCCAGCAATGCGCCCAAAAAGGTGTCTATTGCGGTGATGGTGCCTACTACCTGTTCCCCATAAGGCAATCCCCAGATTGTGGCAAGCGCAAAGTAAAGGGTCCCTAGTGCGGGCAGCACAATTTGGGCCACCCATTTCAGAATGTCGTATACTTTGTCATTTAAAATCATTGTTTATCCTCCTTTTCATTAAAAGCGTTGGCTATATTAAGAGGCCGGATGGGCAGAGATTTACACCGGAGAAATAATTCAGTACCAGTGCCGTTGCCTCCCAGCGAATGGTAGGCTTTGTACAGGTATTCCAGGTTGTCCAGGTCCTGAATGGTGATCCACTCCTGGGCTATCCCTCACTGGTTTCCAGCTGATTGGGGGAAATAACACTGCCGTAATACGCTATAGCCATTACTCCACCCCCGGAACAAGTTCTTGCTGGTCAGCGCTTTCTCCGGCTACCGCTTCCAGAAGCAGGTCAGCAACAAGAGTCTGGTGATCTGTTTCATCAGCATTGAGTTCTAAAAATTTCTCCATGTGAGACGCAGGAGCAATTGCCATAATGGCGGTGTACAAACGGACGGTTTCCGTTTCTGCCGCTAACGCTTTTTTAAGCAGCTCAATGTATTCCGCTTTATAGTCCATTTCAGTCACCTCTCAGATAAATAAAAAGGAGCCAACC
>CALXEL010000029.1 GCA_944387315.1 uncultured Clostridia bacterium | reverse complement strand
GGCTCCGGGTCCAGGGGAATGTCGATGTTAAACCGGCGGCGGGAAGTCTCCTGCCGTTTCTCTTCCCGGCGGGCGGAGGTCTGCTCCACCGTTTCGGTGTAGGCCTGTTCCAGCTTTTTCACCGGCTTGGCAGCGGTCTGGAAGAGACCGATCAGGGTGGAGCCGGTAATCAGCATGACAAATACAAAAATTAACAGCCCCAAAATAATCAGGGCGCCGGTTTTTTCAAACATGCCCAGCAAAGGCAGGCCGAATACCGCCCCGGCGATGCCGCCGCCCTTTCGGGCCACACCAGCGGCGAATATTTCATTCCAGGCGGCCTCAAATCCCTGGGCGTCGGGAGCCCCGGCTCCCGCTACCTGCAAGGCTCCACAGATCAGCAACATCAGTACGCCCACCTGCCAGATTTTGTGGTGGATGGAACCAATGGGGCGTTCCAGAGTGGCCATAACCGCTATGTACAACAGAATAGGGGCAATGAGATAGGCGGCAAATCCAAAGAAGCCAAACAGCCCGTCATGGAGGGTGTTCCAAAACCCGCCTCCTTTAATGAAGGTCAAAGCGGCGAACAACAGCCCCAGAGCAAAGAGAATTACCGCCCACAGTTGTTTCCGGGCCCGGGCCTGTTCTTCCAGTTGTTTTTTGGTCATCCGTTTTTTTGCCGGCGAGGTGGTTGAGCGTTTTCGCCGGGTTCCAGTTGTTTTGGTTGCCATGGATCTGTCTCCTTTGCAGAATCAAATGAAATAAACCTCTCAGCCGATCAGACCGGTCAGCCAAAGCTGCAGGGCGTGACCAGAAAAATGCTCATAGATGCCGATGCCAGTGACCAGAAGGCCTACCGCCAGGGTGTAGCAGGAAAAGTAGATAAACTTATCTCCTTTTACCAGCCACTTGACCATTTTGATGGCCAGAATGCCAAAGAGGGCAGAGGTGATCACCCCAATGAGAATAATACCAATGGGTAAGGAAAAGCCCTCTTCCACAACAGTGGGAATTTCCAGTACAATTGCTCCCAACACTGCCGGAATTCCCATAATAAAGGAAAAGGCTACGGCGAATTCCCGCTCCAATCCCATCATCAGTCCCACCGAAATGGTAGAGCCGGACCGGGAGATGCCGGGCAGGGGAGCGACGGCCTGGGCCACACCAATGGCTAAAGCGTCCCTGTTGGTCATAGAGGAGGCGTTTTTCCGCCCTTTGACGCAGTGGTCGGCCAGATAGAGCAGCAGGCCGGTAATGATCAGGCAGATTCCCTCCACCACAATGTCGTTGTCGGTGGAAAAGCTCTCATAGAAGTCCTTGAGAAATACAACCGCTACCAAAGGAATCAGAGAGAGCAGCAGCATCAAAATCATCCGTCGTTTTGGGTTGAGGTTGCGAAAGCGGAACCGAAAGGTGATGAGGTCTCCTAACAGGCAAAATCCCTCCACAATCAGCTCCAGTATGGTCCGATAGAAGGCGGCAAACACTGCCAATAGGGTGCCGAAGTGGAGAACCACCGAGAAAAAAGCGCCGGTTTCTCCCGAAAGGCCAGTGAAGTACTGAAAGAGGGAGAGATGTCCCGAACTGGATACCGGCAAAAATTCTGTGAGTCCCTGAATGACTCCCTGTAAAAAGGCTTGAATGGCTGTCATAAGTAGCGATCCTCCCTGACGATGGCCAGTCGTCTATGTATCCGCCGCCAAAGACGGCGGAAGCCTGGTTATTTTATGTTGGTGGGTTGGCTTTCCGGGACAGGCCCATAGAGTTGCCCTGGAGCATAGCGGGGATTTAGATAAACCTGAGGGTCGGTGGAAATCACCCGGCAGATGGAAAATCCCTGGGGTGTCTCATAACCCTCCAAAAGTCCCCCCTGGATATTTTTGCAGCTGGATGGGGGTAGGATGGACTGGGGAAGCAGCCAGGCATGGGGAGCTACCGAATGAATAATCATTGGGCTTCCTCCTTTTGCTGCCGCTGTTCCTCCTCAATCATATCGTAGAGGCAGCGCACCGCGTCTCCCAAACCGCCCAGCTGGTCGATCAGTCCCTCATCCACAGCCGCCTGGCCGTCCACAACCGTTCCCACATCCATCATCAGCTCCCCAGTGGCCATCATCAGTTCCCGGAACCGATCCGCGGAAATATGGGAATTGTCGCAGACGAAACGGACAATCCGTTCCTGCATCTTGTCAAAATAGGAGAGAGTCTGGGGAATACCCAGCACCAAACCGTTCATTCGCACAGGATGGATGGTCATGGTGGCAGAGGGGACAATAAACGACCGCTTGGCGCTGCATGCCAAAGGAACACCGATAGAGTGTCCCCCTCCCAGCACCAGGGAGACAGTGGGTTTGCGCATCCCTGAGATCAGTTCGGCAATGGCAAGGCCCGCTTCCACATCTCCCCCCACAGTGTTGAGAATAATAATCAGCCCTTCAATGTCCGGGTCCTGCTGGATGGCCACTAACTGAGGGATGACATGCTCATATTTTGTGGTTTTATTTTGGGGGGGCAGAATATAGTGGCCCTCAATCTGTCCTACAATGGTGAGGCAGTGGATCACATGTTTGCCCTTGGTTGGGGTTACTGAACCAGTATCCTCAATTTGTTGGGCCTGTTCGTTTTGCTGTTTCGCCATCTCCTCATCGGGGCTGGCATGGCTGTCCTGATCGGCGTCGTCACTGGTGAAAATTATCTTATCTTTTTTCTTCATCTTTCCGGCTCCTTTTTGAGAATCTCAAAAAGAAGTGTTGGTATTCCAAAAACCAATTATACGCAGATAAAGAGAAGATTTTGCGGGAAGTTTGTAGGAAAAATCCGGGGGATTCATTTCAAAAAAGAAGCGCCCCTATTTACCTTTTTTTGTTTCTCGCAGTACATTTCATTGTACCATAAACAGCCCTAAACCGCAATCGCGCAAACTGTCTCTATTTTGTGTCTGTGGCGCCCACCAGCCGGGAGTAAAACAGGCGGCCCTTGCCAAGGCCGCCTGTTTGGTTTTTTTAATATCCTAAGGTACCGTCCAAAGACTCATCCTCTGTGACGAAAGCGTCCGCCACACTGATGACCCGGAAATGTTCATGGTCATCCCGAACAATAACAGTGGAAATACCCGCGTTGATAATCATCCGTTTGCACATGGAGCAGGGATTGGCTCCCTTAACATATTCTCCTGTGTTATATTCCTTACCTACCAGATAGAGGGTGGAGTCCAGCATATCCTGCCGGGAGGCATGAATGATGGCGTTGGCCTCAGCGTGAACCGAACGGCAGAGCTCATACCGTTCCCCTCTGGGAATCTTCAGCTTTTCCCTGGTACAGTAGCCCAGGTCACAGCAGTTTTTCCGCCCTCTGGGCGCGCCGACATATCCTGTGGAAATAATCTGATCGTTTTTAACAATAATGGCGCCAAAATTACGGCGCAGGCAGGTGCCTCTGGCGGCTACCATTTCAGCGATGTCCAGATAGTAATTGATTTTATCCCTTCTGCTCATGGCTCCACATCCTTTCTCATTTTATGTTTTTTATTCTAAACAAAATTCTCATGGAACGCAATGTTTTTAAGAAAAAATATGCTATACTGTAAAACAGAAGCTGTCCGCAACAGACGGCGAGACGGCAGTAAGGAGACTATACATGCAGGATCTTTCCAAAATATCGGTTATTAAAGATTTGCTGACCCGGTACGGCTTTACCTTTTCCAAAGCCCTGGGGCAAAATTTTCTCATCAATCCATCGGTCTGTCCCCGAATGGCAGAACAGGGGGGAGCGGCTCCCGGGGTTGGAGTCATTGAAATTGGCACCGGCATAGGGGTGCTCACCAAGGAGCTGGCTGCCCGGGCCCAAAAGGTTGTGTGCATCGAAATTGACAGCAGGCTTCTTCCCATATTGGAGGAAACCTTGGATGAATTTGACAACATTACCATTGTCAATCAGGCTGTGCTGAAGGTGGATCTCCACCAGCTGATCCAGCGGGAGTTTTCCGGCATGGATGTGGTGGTCTGTGCCAACCTGCCTTACTATATTACCTCGCCTATTTTGATGTATCTGTTGGAGGCCCGGTTGCCCATCCGTTCCATTACCGTTATGGTGCAAAAGGAGGCGGCGGTGCGGATTACGGCCCAGCCCGGTACCCGGGAGGTGGGGGCTATCAGTTTGGCGGTGCGCTATTACAGCCGGCCTCAGATTCTCTTTCCGGTGTCCAGAGGGTCTTTTATGCCCGCGCCGGATGTGGACTCCTGCGTAATTCGGTTGGACATTCTGCCCCAGCCGGCGGTGGCGGTAAAGGATGAGGCCACCTTTTTCCAGGTGGTAAAAGGTGCTTTGTCCCAGCGCCGAAAAACCCTGGTCAACACTTTGAGCGGTTCCCTTTCCCTTTCCAAAGGACAGGTGCAGCAGTTGCTGGACCGTTTGGAGATTTCTCCCACCGCCAGGGGAGAGGAGCTGACCTTGGAGCAGTTTGGCCAAATCGCTGACGCCATATATGCCCTAAAGCAGATCTGAACCAAAATCATAAAAGCCTGAAAACACAGCAGTGCTTTCAGGCTTTTTTATTTTTTGGCAAATTACTGATTTTTTGGGGTGGGGGAGATGAGTTCCTTCACCTGATAGGAGAGGGTCATCATACTGTCCCCCAGGTGGACATTTTCCACCGCTACATTGGGGTACTGGGCGGCGTTGATATCGAAGTGGGAAAAGTTCCAGAAAGCTTTTACACCGTATTCAATCAGTTTGGGCACCAATTCAGTGGCGGATTCCTTAGGCACACAGAGAATGGCGGCCACAGGCTGGTACTCTCCACAGAAGGTGGCCAGGGCGTCGGTGTGCTGCACCACAAAATCCCGCACAGTAGTTCCCACTACCTGGGCGCTGCTGTCAAAGACCCCCACCAAATGGAAGCCCTGTTCATCAAAATTCATATGGGTGGTTATTGCCCGGCCCAGGTTTCCCGCGCCCAGCAGAATGGTTTTAAATCCACTGTCCAGCCCCAGAATATTGGCGATTTCACTGTGGAGAGCAGCTACATTATATCCGTATCCCTGTTGGCCAAAGCCTCCAAAGCAGTTGAGGTCCTGCCGGATTTGAGAAGCGGTTAAATTCATGATCTCTGCCAGTTCCTTAGAGGAGATCCGATGGATACCATTTTGCAGAAGATCCCCTAAAAAACGGTAATAGCGAGGCAGACGTTTAATCACTGACAAAGATACAGCGGCGTTTTTAGCCATGGGTTTCAGCTCCGTTTCTCCAAATACTCTGTAAAATCTGTGTAAAATTTCTTAGCACACTCTGCTTTTATATTATCGGAAGCAGAATGAAATGTCAATTCATCTTCACAGAAGTAACAAATAAATTGACCCAATTATTTGTCTTAAGCTCAAAGTTTATTCATATATTTCTAGTATACTGAAACTGTAGTGAGAAGTCACCACAAGCCACCCCAATTAATGTAGAATGAGGGAGTTTCATGGATCAATACGGAAATCTCAGTACCCAGGAATATGCCACAAAGGTTCGCAAGACTTTGGTTTGCGTTACCAACCAATTTGAGTGTCAGCGGATTATCCGGGCAGGCCGGGCCATTGCCGACCTGACTAAAACCCACCTGACAGTACTCAGCGTTTCCAGCCCAGAGTATACCCAGAATCCTCAGGCGCTGCAGTATCTGTTTGATGTCTCAAAAGAGAATGACGCCATGATGACAGTGACATACTCTGAAAATCCAACCAAAACCATTATTAATTTTATTAAAGAAAATAAAGTGGTCAATGTTTTGACCGGTATGCCTTCTTCTGATGATTCGGTGCTTTATAAGGTTTGGAATAAATTTACCCATGTCACCTTTTTTACCGTTACCCCAGAGGGAGAAATTCGAGAAGTGACTAAATCCACCCGGGTGGCTACCGCATAAGAGATTTTACATAAAAAGCGCAGTGTTTGTAAACACTGCGCTTTTCTTCATAGGACCCAAATGTTTATTTGGCATATTCGATGGAACGGGTTTCTCGGATCAGATGTACTTTGATCTGGCCCGGATACTCCATCTCATCTTCAATCTTCTTGGCGATTTCCCGGGCGGCAATGACCATTTGATCGTCATTGATTACATCGGGTTTAATCATAATCCGTACTTCCCGGCCAGCCTGTACCGCGAAGCACTTCTCTACGCCCTCATAGGAGTTGGCGATCTCTTCCAGCTTTTCAAGCCGCTTGATGTAGTTTTCCAAATTCTCTCTGCGGGCGCCAGGGCGGGCAGCTGAGATAGCATCGGCAGCCTGTACCAGACAAGCCACAATGGTTTTGGGTTCCACATCGTTGTGGTGGGCCTCGATGGCGTGGATGATTTCAGGAGCCTCTTTATATTTCTTGGCGATGTCCACACCAATGGCCACGTGGGAGCCCTCAATTTCATGGGTCAGGGCCTTACCGATGTCATGGATCAGACCGGCTCTTCTGGCCTGGGCCACGTCGGCGCCAATTTCAGCAGCCATCATGCCAGCCAGGTGAGAAACTTCCAGGGAGTGATCCAGCACATTCTGGCCGTAGCTGGAACGGTACCGCATCCGGCCAAGGAGCTTGACCAGCTCAGGATGCATGTTGTGGATACCGGCCTCCAATACGGCCCGCTCTCCATCCTGCTTGATTTTGGCGTCCACTTCCCGACGGGCTTTCTCCACCATCTCCTCGATGCGGGCAGGGTGGATACGTCCATCTTGAATCAGCCGTTCCAGAGCGATACGGGCAACCTCCCGGCGTACTGGGTCGTGGCTGGAGAGGGTAATGGCTTCGGGTGTATCGTCAATAATCAGATCCACACCAGTGAAGTTTTCCAGGGTACGGATGTTGCGGCCCTCACGACCGATGATCCGGCCTTTCATCTCATCATTGGGCAGGTCAACCACCGAAACGGTCACCTCAGCTACATGGTCAGCCGCGCATCTCTGAATGGCCAGGGAAACAATCTCCCGGGCTTTCTGATCCGCTTCCTCCCGGAAACGGGCCTCATACTGATTGATTTTCAGGGCTTTTTCATGTACCAGTTCATGTTCCAGGTTCTGAAGCAGGTATTCTTTGGCCTGCTCTGCGGTAAATCCGGAGATTTTTTCCAGCATCTCAAACTGATGGCGTTTTACCATCTCGGCCTCTTCCAATTTGGCCTCGGCATCCTTGAGTTTATTCTGTAAAATCTCATCTTTCTTTTCCAGGTTCTCTACCTTGCGGTCCAGGGTTTCTTCCTTCTGCTGAATTCTGCGCTCTTGCCGGGAAACTTCCCCCCGACGGTCCTTGAGCTCTTTATCCAGATCAGAACGAAGCTTGAAAATTTCATCTTTGGCCTCTACCAAGGCCTCTTTTTTCTTGCTTTCCGCTGTTTTGATCGCGTCGCTGACAATCCGTTTGGCTTCTTCTTCCGCCGAACCCAGCTCTGCTTCCGCGATCCGTTGTCTATATTTCATGCCTAAAGGGAAGGCAATAATCACTCCAACAGCTAGTGCAATACCACCGACTATAACTTCCAACATCTGGTTTTTGAACCCTCCTTTCCTTTCACTATTTCTATCAGATTTTTACAAAAAATATGACTAATGTCATCAAAGATGACACCCTTTCCATTTTACATTTATGCAGGGTATCTGTCAAGAAATTATTCTATTGACAAGCTGTCTGACGGGTGGTACACTATTGATAATTTAATGATGGATACAGCGTTGAAGAGGACGTTCACAGTCAAAAAAGTTTTTTCAGAGAGAGGGACACCCTGCTGAAAGTCCCTTAAAAACCAGACTGGGAATTACCACCTTGGAGCGCGGGTGAACCCCGCCGCAGCGGCAGCGTTACAGGCCGGTACGAGAGGCGAAAAATATTTTTTCGCAATTCGGGTGGAACCGTGGAGCATTTGACTGCTTCATCCCGTTATATGGATGGGATGAGGCTTTTTTTATACCCAAAAACAGGGCAGACTCCATCCCAAAATCAAACAAGAACAGAGAAAAGGAGTATGAGAGACATGAAGGTAACACTGAAAGACGATGTAGTGAAAGAGTTTGAGCCAGGGATTACCGGTTTGGAACTGGCCAAAAGCCTGGGTGCCGGGCTGTATAAGTCCGCTTGTAGCATGAAGGTAGATGGGGAGCTTTGCGACCTGCGCAAGCCTCTCACCCAGGACTGTCAGGTTTCTATTTTGACCTTTGACGATGCCGAGGGCAAAAAGACCTTCTGGCACACCGCTTCCCATGTATTGGCCCAGGCGGTAAAGCGCCTCTATCCCCAGGCCAAGCTGGCCATCGGCCCCGCCATTGACAACGGTTTTTACTACGACATTGATATTGAACCCGCCTTTACCGCCGAGGACCTGGAAAAGATCGAGGCCGAGATGAAGAAAATCGTCAAGGAAGGCTATGAGCTGGAGCGGTTTGAGCTCCCTGAGGAGGAAGCTCTCAAACGGATGGCTGACGAGCCCTACAAGCTGGAACTGATCCAGGAACACGCCGGCAAGGGTGAGCCGGTCAGCTTCTTTACCCAGGGTGAGTTTACTGATCTGTGCGCCGGTCCCCATCTGCCCGATGTGTCCCGGCTCAAGGCCATCAAGCTGACCCAGTGCACAGGCGCCTATTGGAGAGGCAACGCCGAGAACAAGATGCTCTGCCGGGTCTATGGTATCGCCTTCCCTAAAGCTTCCCAGCTGGAGGACTACCTGAAGATGCTGGAGGAGGCCAAACGCCGGGATCACCGGAAACTGGGCAAGGAGCTGGATCTCTTTGACATCTTTGATGAGGGCCCTGGCTTCCCTGTGTTCCTGCCCAAGGGCATGGCTCTCCGCAACACCCTGGAAAACTATTGGAGAGAGCTCCATCGCCGCAACGGATATGTGGAGATCCGTACCCCTCTCATCCTCAACCAGGAGCTGTGGCATCGTTCCGGCCACTGGGATCACTATAAGGATAATATGTATACCACCGTCATTGACGGAGAGGATTACGCTGTAAAACCTATGAACTGCCCCGGCGGTATGCTGGTTTACAAGAGCAAGCCCCACTCCTATCGGGAGCTGCCCATGCGGGTAGGTGAGCTGGGCATTGTACACCGCCACGAGCTGTCCGGTGCCCTCCATGGCCTGATGCGGGTGCGTTGCTTTACCCAGGATGATGCCCACATCTTTATGATGCCTGAGCAGATCAAGGACGAGATCAAGGGGGTTGCTTCCCTGATCGATCAGGTCTATTCGATGTTTGGTTTTAAATACCATGTGGAGCTTTCCACCATGCCCGAGGATCATATGGGTACCCTGGAGCAGTGGGAGCAGGCTACTTCCGCTTTGGAGAACGCTCTCAAAGAACTGGGCCGGCCCTATGTAATCAATGAGGGTGACGGCGCCTTCTATGGCCCCAAGATCGACTTCCATCTGGAGGACTGCATCGGCCGTACCTGGCAGTGCGGTACCATTCAGCTGGACTACCAGATGCCTGAGCGCTTTGATCTGGAATACACCGGCGCCGATGGTGAGAAACACCGTCCCATTATGATTCACCGGGTACTCTTTGGTTCCATTGAGCGGTTTATTGGTATCCTGACCGAGCACTTTGCCGGCGCATTCCCCACCTGGCTGGCCCCTGTACAGGTCAAGGTGATTCCCGTTTCTGAGAAGCATCTGGAATATGCCAAGGCCTTGGGTGATAAACTGATGGATCTGGGCATCCGCTTTGAGGTGGACGAGCGCAACGAGAAGATCGGTTACAAGATTCGTGAGGCTCAGCTGGAGAAAGTTCCCTATATGCTGATTGTAGGCGACAAGGAAGTGGAGAGCCAGACTGTTTCGGTTCGTTCCCGCAAGGATGGGGACAAAGGCGCTGTTTCCTTTGAGGCCTTTGTGGCTGCCCTCAAGGAAGAGATCGACAGCAAGGCCCTGTAAGTTTCTCAGTCCAGTTGGCTGAAAATAAAATCCCAGTGGGTACCGCCAAAGCGGTACCCACTTTTTTTTGCCGGATACTGAGCTTTGTGCCTATGGGAAAATTGTCCTTGTGTTCCCCTTAGGGATGTGATAAAATAAACACAAATAAAAATAAATGTTTTTATTTTGAAAAAAGGGAGGGGAAAAAGGAATATGCCGAAAGTTGCCTATTCTGCCGTAGAGCGGGAGAAGATCCGGGAAGCCCTGATTGTCACCACCCTTGAACTGATAGCAAAACAGGGGGTTCAGCACACCACTGTAGAACAGATCTACAAAGTTGTGGGTATCTCCCGTACCTTTTTCTACTCCTTTTTCCCAACCAAAGAGGATTTGATTGTGGAGGCCCTGTACTTCCAACAGCCTAAAATTCTCCAGTATGCCCGGGAGCTGATGGAAGATCCAGCTCTCAGCTGGCGGGAGGGGGTCACCCGCTTTTTTTTCGCGTGCTGTTATGGAGAACAGCATGGAATCGCTGTTTTGACCATTGAGGAACAGCAGCTGATTTTCCGCAGGCTGTCTTCGGAAAGCTGTCAGACATTCCGGGAAAAACAGGCCCGCCTTTTTGTCGGTCTGCTGCAATGTTTTGGAATCCGTCCAACAGAGGCCCGCACCAACCTGTTTATCAATCTGAGCCTGACAGCAATCATTGTCCGCCGGGCAATTCCCCAAACCCTGCCGTTTTTTGTTTCCCAGGCAGCCGATGATACAGTGGCCTTTCAGATTCAGGCCATTGTGGATTGCCTGGAACAGATGAAAGAATAGGTCTCCTTTTGGGAGGTGGCCGTTGTACTCCGCCAGGATAGAATGCTTTGCCATTTTATTGAGGCGGCTTTCCTTTCCAATAAATAAATACATTTTTTATTTTTTGTATTTATTTTAATTGTGTTCTGCGCCCTGCCGGGAAGCCAACCCGGAATGGCGTAATCAATATCATTCATTTTTAGGAGGACTGCCAGTATGGGCCTGTTCAGCAAATTGTTTAAAGGACCGGAAATTGATATGGCAAAGAGCGATGCCAATAGGGAAAAGATGCGGGCGCTCTTTAACCAGGTGGTGGAAAACGGGGCGGACTATCAGCTGATCTTTGGCTATACCGAAGATGTAAGCCGTTTTAACTATGGGTTTGTACATGGCAGCAAAACCAAAATTGGCAATCTGATTGTAGGGTGGAAAGAGGAGGACCCAACGGTTGTGGTGGTGCCTACTGTTCCCGACCTGTCCGGGTGCGGCGATCCCACCTACTATCGCCGCTCGGAAATTTTAAAGGCTTACCGGAACAAGTATCCCACCGACGCCTTTATCATCTATCCTGACAAAAAGGGCTATATCGGCATCAACGCTTACGATTGGCTGGAGGATGAGAAACTCTATGTCTATGTCTCCCAGGAAAAGGAGCTGGCCGCCTTTACTGACTTCTTTATGAACCGCTTTGCCACCAAGTAAAGGAGCGGTTGGTTTTGAAAGAATTTGGAGGGATTTTACTGATTCTCCTGGGGGTGGTCATTCTGGGGAACCTTTGGTTCTCCTTTGTGGAGGGAGTGCTGGCCAAGCTGAAAGGATGGCTGTTCCCCCAAAGAGAACCAAAGGTGTGGCATACGCTTTCGCCGGAAAAGGAGGACCAGGACCATGTTTAACATAGAAGAGATCACAAAACGGGCCCAGGCAGCCCAAAAGAAGGCCTTAGAATCCATGGCGCAATTGGTGGAAAAAACCGATGAACTGACCGAAAAGCTGAGCCAGGAAGAACCGGAGCCGGATACCGGGGAACGGGAGGCCCAGATAGCCCAGCAGCTGGCTGACAATGCCCAGCGGCAGGTGGAGATTTTAGGCCAGGTATTCAGCCCTGAGACCATGGCCCAGATGGCTGTCAATGAGGATATGCTCCGCCAGATGATGGAAGCCAAGGTGGCCGAGGCCGCCTCCATGGGAGTGGGGGATCTGATGGAGCAGATGTACGGGGAGGAGATGGGCGTACTTGCCGCCGCCCTGGAGACCCTGTCCATGGAGGATGAGGAGGACCAGGAGGAGGTGGACTTCACCCCCGCTCTGGAGGAGGAACTATACACCCTGTTGAAGGAGACTATGGAGCGGATTGGTTCCCTGCCGGAACCAGAACCGGTCCCCTACGAAAAGAACGACCCCAGGTGGGAGATCTTTGGGATTCTGCTCTCCGGCATTGTTTCCCGGGTCAACGACCACCGGTTGGACTGTATGGATGTGGAGGAACATATTCCTGTGATGGAACAGCAGGTGGTGTCTCTGGTGCGCCGTTCCTGGGGCATCGATGGCCGCGGTGACCTGCTGGAGATGATTCGCTATCTCTCCCAGGAGGGCTATATCCTGCGCTATAACCTTTACAGCCAAGCCGCCAGCCCTCAGGAGCTGCTGGATGAGGACGCCGATGAGGAGGAGATAGAGGCAACAGCCCGGGCCTGGCGGTTTGCCCAGCGGTATAAAGACCAGTATGGCCCTGGCTTTATGGCTGGCTGGGATATAGGCCGGGCGGCTATGCTGACCCGTTGGGGATGCTATCTGGGCTGGATCACCGAGAGTGAGGCGGTGGGCATCCTGTGGGATCTCTCTCAGCGGGTGGTGGAGGAGCTCCACAGCTGGCGGGAGTTTGCCCAGTCCTATCTGTTTGGCGGGCTCATGTGGAAGCTGCTCTGCGGGGACAGCGGAGCGGCCAGCTATCTGGGCTATCTTGCTGATGCCGCCACCGATCTACTGGCCGGAAAGCCGGAGGAAAATGCCGGTCAGTGGAGAACTTGTCCATGGCCAGCCCAGCGGAAAATTGGCTTTACCTTATAATAAAACAGGCGGCGGTTCTTTTAAACCGCCGCCTGTTTTTTGTGGTCACCGGTAGAGCCGCAGGGCGCCGGTGTCGTTGAGATGCTTTAAGAGCAAAGCGGCGATGGGGCCAAGCAGCAGCCCGCCCACACCCAGCACCTTGATGCCGAAAAACATGGCGCTCACCGTCACCAGAGGGTGCAGCCCAATTTGGCTGCCTACAATTTTCGGTTCCACCATGTTGCGAACCACAGTGATGATCCCATAGAGGCAGAGAAGGCCGGTGCCAAAAGAGGAATTACCCTGTAAAAAGGCAATCAAGGCCCAGGGCACCAAAATGCCGCCGCTGCCGATAAAGGGAAGGATGTCAAGCAGGGCCACGACGGCGGCCACCAATAGAGAATAATCCACTCCCAGAAGGCTCAGCCCTACGGCCAGCTCAGCAAAGGTCAGGCCCAGAATCAGAAGATAGGCCCGCAGCATTTTGCCTACTGTCCCCACCAGGAAGGTTTTGATCTCCATAACATGGGGCCGGGCCTTTGGAGGAATCTGCCGCACCAGGAATGCTGCCACTGTCCGATAGTCAGCACAGATGAGGATGGAGGATACAATGGTCAAAATGACCGCCAACAGATAGATGGGAACTTTTTTGGCAGTCTGGGTCAGGGCGGCCACCGCCATTCCAGACAGGCCGGAAATGCTGCTGGTGAGGCTTTGATTGAGGGATTGGAGCAAACTGTCCACACTGGTGCCCATATCCGCCGAAAGACGGGAAAACAGTGCCACAATCCGTCCATTGATCCGTTCAAAGGTGGGCAGAATATCCGATTGATAGAAACCAGGCAGGCGATCCAGCAGAAGCCCCGCCTGGCCAATGGCAGCTACACCCAACAGCCACAGGAGGATGCCCAGGGTCAGGTAAAAAATCACCGCGGCAAATACCGCCGCCGGCCGGCGGCGCATTTTCATATATTTGCACATCCATTCGGTTACTGGCTTTAGGGTAAAGGCAATGGCAAACCCCAGGAAAAAAGGCAGCAGCCAAACCAGAAGGTATTTCACAGTGAAGATGACCAGCCCAATCACAGCCAGTACAAAGGCCAGCTGTACCAAAAAATCCTGTTTTGCCTGACGATTCAACAAGAGCTCCTCCTCAATATAAGGGTGTTTACCACTATAGTATGGAAGCAGAAACAAAAATTATGAACAGTCCAGTCTCCTGGCAATGGGTAAAATGTTGTAAGCTCCATTTAAAACGGCTCTTTGTGGAAAGAAATAGTACAACCGGCACAATCTGCGCCAATTGCATAAACTTAGCCTTGAATCTTCGGTGATCCTGTGATATAGTGTATCTAAATCTAAAACAACTGTTTGCAGGAGGTGGACTTATGTCGGACGCACCCAAATATCTGCTGGTGGATATGAAAGTATTGCCCGATGTTTTTTACAAGGTGATTCTGGCCAAAAAGCTGATTGCCCAGGGTAAGGCGAAAAGCTCTTCTGAAGCGGCCAAGATGGCGGGAATCTCCCGCAGCGCCTTTTACAAGTATAAAGACTCAGTATACCAATATGAAAACAAAAGCTCCCAGAGAATCGCTACCCTCTATGTAACATTGGAGGATGAGCCAGGGGTTCTGTCCTCGGTATTGGCCGAGCTCTATCAGATTGGCGCCAATATTGTTACAGTAAACCAGAATATCCCGGTGGACGGTGTGGCGCCGGTTTCTATCTCCTGTCGGGTCAATCAGGAAAAACATGACGATGAACTGGTTGAGGCCCTGATTCAGGTGAATGGAGTTGTGGATGCCCGTTCTATCGCGGCCCAGTGATTGGGGCCAAAGGAGGAGAGAGAACAATGAAGATTGCTGTACTGGGCTATGGGGTAGTGGGCTCCGGCGTGGTGGAGGTTTTGGCCAAAAACCGCCAGTCCATTGAGAAAAAAGCCGGCTGCCCTATGGAAGTGGCATATATTTTGGATCGTAAAGACCTGACCGATGCGTTAAGCGCGGGCAAACAGGTGCGGGATTTCTCAGTGATTTTGGGAGATCCCCAAGTGGATATGGTTGTGGAGGCCATGGGTGGCATCACCCCCGCCTATGACTATGTGAAAGCCGCTCTGGAGGCGGGCAAAAATGTGGTGACCTCCAACAAGGAACTGGTGGCGGCCAAAGGGGCCCAATTGCTGGCCCTGGCCAAAGAGAAAAACATCAACTTCCTCTTTGAGGCCAGTGTAGGAGGCGGTATTCCCATCATTCACCCTCTGCACCAGTGTTTGGGCGCCAACCAGATCAGTGAAATCGCCGGTATTCTCAACGGAACCACCAATTTCATTCTCACCAAAATGATCCGGGAGGGGATGAGTTTTACCCAGGCTCTGGCTTTAGCCCAGCAGCTGGGTTACGCCGAGGCGGACCCCACAGCTGATGTGGAGGGATTGGACGCCTGCCGGAAAATCTGTATTCTGGCCTCTTTGGCCTTTGGTTCCCACCTGTACCCCGATGGGGTCTACACCCAGGGGATTACCAAAATCACTCCGGAGGATGTCCAGTACGCTGAAAACGCCGGCTGTGTCATCAAATTGGTGGGCCGGGCCGCTAAAGGGGCGGATGGCAAGGTACAGGCCATGGTCAGTCCGGCGCTGCTCCATCGGGACAGCCAGCTGGCCGGTATCGATGATGTGTTCAATGGCATCCTGGTGCGGGGTGATGCCACAGGGGATGTAGTATTCTACGGCCGGGGCGCTGGCAAGCTGCCCACCGCGTCAGCGGTGGTGGCCGACATCATTGACGCGGCCAGAGCTTCGGGGACCATTGACACCCTTCAGTGGGAGGACAGCGACGGGAACAATCTGGCGCCGGTTTCTCAGTATCCAGTCACAGCTTACCTGCGGTGGGCATATACTGGAAAGGGCGAAGCAGAAGCTTTTGTCACCCAGGCGCTGGGGCCCTGTCAGCAGCTGAGACGGCCCGGGCAGCCAGAAGGGGAGTGGGCGTTCCTGACCACCCAGCCCCTCACCGAGGCAGAGCTGGAGCAAGGAATACAGCAGCTGGAAAAACAGGGCTTTGAGATGCTCTCTCTCATCCGTCAGCTGGACTATTAAGGGGGAAACCTACAGATGGTAAAAATAACGGTGCCGGCTACCAGTGCCAACCTGGGTGCCGGGTTCGATTCCCTTGGACTGGCTTTGGCATACTACAACCAGGTGGAAATGTCAGAGGACCAGGGGGTACATATTTTTTCAGAGGATGGGGTGGCGATTCCCACCGATGAGAGCAACCTAATCTATCAGACAGCCAAAAGTCTCTATGAGAAATGCGGCAAACCTTTTTGTGGACTGCGGATTGTGCAGCGCAACCGGATTCCCCTGGCCCGGGGATTGGGCAGCAGTTCCGCCTGTATTACAGCCGGGCTGCTGGGGGCCAATGCCCTGTTGGGCAATCCTCTTGCCCGCCAGGAGCTGGTCAATATGGCGGCGGTGATGGAGGGGCATCCCGACAACACTACCCCGGCTTTTATGGGAGGAATGGTCACCGCCGCAATTGAAAACGGCCAGGTGTATGCGGTGAAGCAGCAGCTCCCCGATGATATTCAATTTGCCGCCATTGTGCCGGATTTTGAGCTGAAAACAGCGGACGCCAGAGCGGCTCTTCCCTCTCAGGTGGCCCATAAGGATGGGGTCTATAACCTCTCCCGGGCGGCGCTGATGGCTGTGTCCCTCTGTACAGGCCACTATGAAAATCTGCGGCCGGCGGTGGAGGACCGGCTTCACCAGCCCTACCGGATCGGGCTCATCGCCCATGGACGGGAAACGGTGGACCAGTGCTATCAGTTGGGGGCCTATGCCGCCTATATCAGTGGGGCCGGCTCCACACTGATGGCCATTCTGCCCCGGGGCAATGACAGCTTTGTCCCACAGATGGCAAACTGGCTGAGGGAGAGAGGACTGAGCGGCTGGAGAATTCTCCTGCTGGAGGGAGACAATGACGGAGCGAAAGTGGAACAGGAGTAACAGGGGGGCTTTCCCCTTAAGTGGAGGTAATCCGATATGAGTTTAATTGTACAGAAATTTGGCGGCAGTTCGGTTGCCAACGCGGACCGTATCCGCAATGTAGCCGGTATTGTGGCGGATACCTATTCCGCCGGCAACCAGGTGGTTGTGGTAGTTTCCGCCCAGGGGGATACCACCGATGAGCTGATTGCCAAGGCAAATGAGATCAATCCCAAGGCTTCCAAACGGGAGATGGATATGCTGCTCTCCACCGGAGAACAGATTTCCATTGCCCTGTTGGCCATGGCTTTGGAGGCTATGGGATATTCGGTCAAATCCCTGACAGGATGGCAGGCTGGATTTTCCACCGACTCCAACCATGGAGGAGCGAGAATCCGCAACATCAATACCGACCGTCTGGAAAACGAGTTGTCCAAAAACAATATTGTTATTGTGGCAGGGTTCCAGGGGCTCAACCGGTATGACGATATCACCACTCTGGGCAGGGGCGGCTCGGATACCAGCGCTGTAGCGTTGGCGGCGGCTCTTCACGCCGACAAGTGCCAGATTTTTACCGATGTGGACGGCGTTTATACCGCTGATCCCAGACTGGTGAAAAACGCGGTTAAATTGGATGAAATCTCTTACGACGAAATGCTGGAGCTGGCCTCTCTGGGTGCCCAGGTACTTCACAATCGTTCGGTGGAAATGGCGAAAAAATATGGTGTGGACCTGGAAGTTCTCTCCAGCTTGGAAAGAAAACCCGGTACCAAAGTCAAGGAGGTAGTAGATGTGGAAAAACTGCTGATTAGAGGTGTAACAAAGGACGATAAATCTGCCCGGGTATCGGTTTTGGGAATTCCTGATGTACCTGGTACCGCTTTCCGTCTGTTTACCTTGCTGGGAAAATATAAGGTGAATGTGGATGTCATTTTGCAGTCCCTGGGACAGGATCATACCCAGGAGATTTCTTTCACTGTTCCAATGGATCAGCTGCAAACCACCATCCAGGTGCTCAACGACGCCAAGGAAACCCTTGGGTTTACCGAGGTGGCCTACAACGACCAGATCTCCAAGGTTTCCATTGTGGGAGCCGGTATGGCTACCAACCCCGGTGTGGCCAGCAAGATGTTTGGCGCCCTCTATGAGGCCAATATCAACATCCATATGATCTCTACCAGTGAGATCAAGATTTCGGTGCTCATCGACCGGAAAGATTCTGACAAAGCGGTTATCGCCATTCACAACGCGTTCTATGAATAAGAGATACCTATTATAGAAAGAAAAGGCCCCCTGGCAGGGGGCCTTTTCTTTTTCTCACAGCACAAAAAATGCGGAACAGGCACTGCCTGTTCCGCATGTGACCAATGCTTATTTTATTGAGCAGCCGAGCTGGTCTCAGAAGTTTCGCCATCGGCAGTTTCGGCAGGTACGCCGCCTACAGGGTCAACCATCAAGGTCTGGGTATTGCCCACCTTGGCGCTGTAACCCAGCAGCTCTCCAACCATCAGCTTAAAGTTGTTACAGCTGGCGGTGGCGCCGGCTACATTCTCCATGGCCAGCACATTGTTGTTGGCAGCGGCCAGAGCGGCGGGAATATCCTTGTTGTACTGCTCAGGATAGGTCTCAGGCAGATCCTTGCCTTTGTTGGCCTCCATCATCTGGGTTTTCAGCTGGGCATCCTCTGTTTTCAGACTACCTTCCTCATTTTTGCTGTTAAACTCCTGTACGGTTACCACATCATCTTTAATCTGCAGCACCACATAGTCTTTCCAGCCGTTCTCAAATACCGACATCTCAGCCCGGTAGGTACCGTCAATATAGCGGGGCAGAACAATCTCATTGCCCTCCCGGTAATGGGCAGCGTCCATAGCGGCGCCCATCAGCCGCTGAAATGCCTTGGTAGAACTGGTAGCGCCCGCTACATTCTCCATATCCTGCAGTTCCCGGCTGTTGTCATAAGAGGTGCGGATGGCAGGATAGAAGGTCTCGGGAGCAGCCAGCTGAGCCGATTCCATCTCGGTTTTCAGTTGGGCGTCGGCAGTTTTCTTTTTGCCATCGGCATTGACGCCATCCATCTCATCGATGGTAATGGTACCGTTATTCAGGGTGATTACCAGATATTCCTTGTAGCCATGGGAGTCATAATCAGCTTCCTCTACCCGATAGGTACCGTCGGCATAGTAGGGAACAATACAGGGGGAGTCGCTGTCCCCAGTGGAGACATTGGTTGCCAGCAGCTGGCGCAGCAGGGTCTGGAAGCTTTTGGTGGATTGGGTAGCGCCCGCTACCATTTCCATTTCATCTACGTTTCCGCCGGCAGCTTCAAAGCTTTCGATCACCTGGGCATAGGCCTGTTGGGGTCCGATTTCTGGCAGACCAGCCGCTTTGTTGGCAGCTTTCATGCTGACATCGACCGAATCGCTGTCACTTTTTAAAGCGCCATTGCCATCCTTGCCATCAAACTCAAAAATAGAGATGGCTCCCTGATCGATTTTTACAGTCATATAGTCGGTAAAATCACCGGTGGGGTCCGACCACTGAACAGTGTAAACGCCGTCCTTATAGTCTTTGGGATCGGTTTTTTCCTCGGTGTTCCGGTCGGAACATCCTGCAAAAGCGCCCATGGTCAAAGCCAGAGCCAGAATCACAGCCAGTTTCTTTTTCATAGCATTTTTTCCATTCTGCCGTACCGCTTGCGGCTTTTTGCGCTTTCCTGGCGGCGGTATGTAGGAAAGCTTCCATTCTTTAGTTTCATCGCTGAAAACCCAGCGATTTCCTGTGCTAGTATATCATTTTTGCAAGGTTCAAGTCAATTGCTTCCAGTCCCTTTCCCTTATTTTAATGGGAGGAAAAACCAGGAAAGAGTTAGAGAATTGGGAATAAATACAGAGAAATAAGAAAAACTCATAGGGAAGTGATCCGAGAGGGAAGGAAAATGGAAGATGATATTGTTTGAAACCCTGCAAAAGAAGATTCAGGATAAAACAGCGGTATTGGGAGTTGTGGGCCTGGGATATGTAGGCTTGCCTTTGGCTGTGGAAAAGGCCAAAGCCGGATATCGGGTTTTGGGGTTTGACGTACAGCAAAACAAGGTGGACGCAGTCAACCAGGGCCACAATTATATTGGGGATGTGGTGGACAGTGAGCTGGACCGCATGGTGGAGACAGGCAAACTGTTGGCATCCGCCGATTTTTCCGGTCTCAAAGGTTGTGACTGTGTGGCCATCTGTGTTCCCACCCCCCTGGATGTCTATAACCAGCCGGATATTTCCTATGTGGTACAGGCGGCTGGGGAGGTGGTCCAGTATGCCCATCCCGGTATGCTGGTGGTGCTGGAGAGCACCACCTATCCTGGGACAACACAGGAAGTGCTGGCGCCTTTGTTTGAAAAACAGGGCTATACCATTGGGGAGGACCTGTTTTTGGCATTTTCGCCTGAGCGTGTGGACCCAGGCAACCGGCTGTACAACACAAAAAATACCCCAAAGGTAGTGGGAGGGGTGACAGTCCGGTGTACCCAACTGGCGGCAGCCCTCTATGAAAATGTTTTGGATTCGGATATTTTTAAAGCCTCTTCTCCCAAGGTAGCGGAGATGGAAAAAATCCTGGAAAATACCTTCCGCAATATCAATATTGCCCTGGCCAATGAGATGGCCATTCTCTGCCATAGGATGGGAATTCCCATCTGGGAGGTGATTGCCGCGGCCAGCACCAAGCCCTATGGCTTTATGCCTTTTTATCCCGGGCCGGGCCTGGGAGGGCACTGTATTCCCATTGATCCCTTTTACCTCACCTGGAAAGCCAGAGAATATGACTATCACACCCGCCTGATTGAGGTGGCGGGGGAAATCAATACCCAAATGCCTGAGTATGTGGTGGAACGAATTGCCGCTTTGCTCAATGGAGAGGAAAAATCCATTCGGGGAGCGAAGATTTTTCTATTGGGGGTAGCCTATAAGGGGGATATTGATGATATTCGTCAGTCCCCATCCCTGCGGGTGATTGAACTTTTGGAGGAAAAAGGAGCCCAGTTGCGGATCAATGATCCCTATGTGGAGACTTTTACCCACAAGGGCAAGGCGTACCATACCCAGCCCATTACCTCGCAGGCATTGGAAGAAAGTGATTTGACGGTGGTCTTGACAGGCCACTCGGCCTATGATATCCAGGAGCTCTGCGCCAGATCCCGGCTGGTGTTTGATACACGAAATATTGGCGGCGGTATCCAACTGCCCAATTTGGAGCGGTTGTGATGGAGCGCAGGGAACGGGAGCCCCAGATGGGGGAAGGTACTGTAGTGGGGCAGTACTGTGTCATTGGCTCAGATGTATCCATCGGCAGGAATTGTGTGATTGGCCATGGGGTGATTCTCCATGAGGGCACCACCATTGGGGATGGGGTACGTATTGATGATTACGCGGTATTGGGTAAGAAGCCTCTGCGGGCAACCCGCTCCGCTACCACATCCGATGATCCCCTTCCACCGGCCCGGATTGGGTCAGGTTCCCTGATTGGAACGGGGGCTGTTGTATACCGGGGAGCCACTGTAGGGGAACAGGTGCTGCTGGCGGATGGCGCCACCCTGCGGGAAAACAGCCGTCTGGGGGATGGGACCATTGTGGGCCGGGGCAGCTATGTGGAAAACCACTGCCAAGTGGGAAGCCGGTGTAAAATTCAAAGCGGCGTATATCTCTGCGCCTTTTCCCAAGTGGGGGACGACTGCTTTTTGGCGCCTGGCGTGGTGACTTCCAATGACAACTACCTGGGACGGGACCCAAAAAGGTTGGATGCCTTTGCCGGGCCCGTTCTGGAACGGGGGGCCCGGTTGGGAGCGGGAGCCGTTGTACTGCCTGGCAGACATCTGTTTGAGGAGGCGGCCGCCGGAGCGGGCAGTGTGGTGACCCACAATGTGCCTTCTGGGGAACTGTGGGTAGGGAACCCCGCCCGCAAGCTGCGTCAGGTTCCAGACAGCCAGCTTTTAGAGAATCAGCCGGACTAAATATTTTTATAGTACAAAGGAAAAAGTCCTCTTTGCTACCAGCCTATAGCAGAGAGGACTTTCGGAGGTTTTGGGGGTGTTTGGGGCACCCGTTATTCAGGAATATGTCCAAAAACCTAAGGCTTGGACACAAGTATCAGTGTACCCCTTCTCTTTGACGATACTGTGATGAATGGGTGATGATTGAAGAAACTTTTTCTTCGTGCTACAATGAGTGTTAAGTATAAGCCGGAAAGGAAGTGCTTGTAAAATGCAGACAACAGGGGAAAAACTTTCGGCTCTGCGAGAGCAGATGAAACAGTATGGGGTGGATGCTTATTTGATTGCCAACGCTGACCCTCATATCAGTGAATACGCCCCTGCCCACTACCGGGAACGTCAGTGGATATCCGGTTTCAGTGGTTCCAATGGTACAGTGGTGGTCACCGCTGGAGAAAGCGGGCTTTGGACAGATGGAAGATATTATATCCAGGCGGAACGTCAACTAAAAGGAAGCGAAATTGTTCTGTTTCGGATGAGCGATCCCGGAGTGATGACAGTGGAGGAATTCTTGCGGGACCGTCTGCCAGCAGGCAGTACAGTGGCCCTCAATGGGAAACTCTTCTCCTGTAAAATGGTGGCTGAGCTAAAGAAGACATTGGGAGAACACCAGATTTCTCTGCGGGAGGATTTGGATTTGATCCAGCCTCTTTGGGTCCAGGACCGGCCCCCAATCTCCCCAGCTCCCGGTTTTGTCTATCCGGTGGAGTATGCGGGCCGTTTTGTAAAAGACAAACTCCAGGACCTGCGGGAGGAGATGGAAAAGCGGCAGCTAACCCATTATTTTGTGGGAGCGCTGGACGCGGTCAACTGGCTCTTCAACCTGCGGGGAGAGGATGTGACTCACACGCCTCAGGTGTTCGCCTTTGGCCTCATTGAGAAAGAAAAGGCATTCCTCTATTTGGACCCGGCCAAACGTACCCGCGAAATTGAGAAGGCCATGGCCGCGGCCGGAGTGGAACTGAAGGAATATGACGAAATCTATGAAGATATCTCGTCCCTTTCCCCGGACAGCAACATTGGGTACCGTGATCTTTCCACCAATGCTGCC
>CALXEL010000028.1 GCA_944387315.1 uncultured Clostridia bacterium | reverse complement strand
TGCCATAATGGCGGTGTACAAACGGACGGTTTCCGTTTCTGCCGCTAACGCTTTTTTAAGCAGCTCAATGTATTCCGCTTTATAGTCCATTTCAGTCACCTCTCAGATAAATAAAAAGGAGCCAACCATCTGGATTGACCAGATAGTTGACCCCGCTCGGTCCCTCTTGCCCAACATTTAAGACAAGGAATTTATTTTTCAACAACAGTTTTCCGTTTGATATGAATGACTTTTACCGTTCCATTAGGCCCCGGAATTAATTCCACTCTGTCACCTTTGGACAAAATGCTTTGTATAGCCTTGATAACTTCGGGAGTCATATACTCTCCTTTTCACTCATAACCTCAATGGAAATGATTTCGTTTTCAAAAATTTCTGTATCTCCGATTGAAATACTTGCAGGATCGGGTTCATTGTCCAGTGCAGAAGTATAGTCATAAGCTTTTCCCTCAAACACTTGGCCATCATCTGTTTTTATACGGACTTTTTTCCCCTCAACTTCATATAGTTTCATTCTTCGATCTCCTTTGCCGGAACAATATGCGCCCCATTTTTTCCACCCCGTTGTAATATTGCCTGTTTCTGGATTTACTACCACAGCGGCTTTTTCACCAATAAACTGAACGCTGGGTCTCCCCTGGCTATCAACTTTTAGTTTACCTACTTTAATTGGATTTTTCAAGGCGTCTAATGCTCCATCAGCTGTGAATCTTCTTCCAATTGCTTGATCTATTACATGAGAAGATAACTTTTATCTCCTGCAAAACTGTATGTAGCAGAGTTTAACAAGAACTATAATACTGATACTTCACTTTTTATTTGGCCCAAACCAAAAAACTGACAGATCTCTCTGCCAGTTTTTTCAGTATATTCTACTCGTGCCACTTATTCTTCCACCGTTACAAAAGTAATGGTTTCATTGGTAATCCCCGCCTGTTTCAGGAAGTCATCACACTGATAAAGCAAACTGCCATTCTCCTGCACAGTCAATTTTAACTCACCAGTGTTTTCTATTGAAAACCCTGGTAGCTCCGCTTTGGTTACTTTGAGAGTAACCATTTCTCCCTCCATGTGATAACTGCCTTCTACCGTTCCGGAAAGGATCATAGCTTTAATCTCTAAGATAAAATTTTCATCCTCCCCAAGCCGCAACTGCATTTGATACATCCCCAAATCTTCCTTGGGTACATAGCTGCCAGCAATTTGCCTTTTCTCCACAGGCTGGGAAGATGGCAGCGAAGAGCTGGAGCTATTCTGAGGGGCCTGAGATGATTCCTCCAACGCAGGAGCCTGGGAGCTGGAAGAACTCTCGGGCATCGACGAAGATTCCAAATTCTGCGACGGCGACACAGAGGATGTACTTGGCTGACAACCAGTCAACAAACTCAATACCGCTATCAAAACAAAATATTTCTTTATCATAAGATAGATCCTTTCTTTTTAAAAATCTTAGAGTCTTCATTATACCGTTAGCAAAAAAAGGGGTCAAGGGGAATGAAGGCGAAATCCCTCCCCAATTATTTCCTTAAACCTATTGATTTTACTTTTATTTCGCAGTATACTTAGTTAGTAAGTTTTTGGAGGCGTAGCTCAGCTGGTCAGAGTGCCTGCTTCACACGCAGGAGGTCCACGGTTCGAGCCCGTGCGTCTCCACCATTTGTATCCGCCATAGAGAATCATTCTCTATGGCGGTTTTATTATATTCAAAACTGGCAATATAACGAGTTATGCTGCAACATATGGTCGATTTGTGCTATAATGTTTACTGGAGTTTCAGCTTGAAACAATAGTATCCCAGTTGTGTAATCTGTGTAAGGGGATTACTTTGACCTCTATTGTGAAAGGAGGATATTTTTTGAAAAAAATTCTTCAGTTTTTGTGCCATCGGGTTGTGGTAGTAGCATGTCTTATCTTTTTGCAGGTTCTTATTTTAATGTTTATGATTCTGCGCTTTCGGGACTACTTCGTTCATTTTTACGCCTTCTGCGTCCTGCTAAGCACTCTGGTACTGCTGTATATCATCAACAACAAAAGCAATCCAGCCTATAAAATCGCCTGGATCATCCCCATTTTGCTTTTTCCATTCTTTGGTGGACTATTTTATGTTATGTTTGGCCGCAGCCGGCTGAGCAAGCGTACCATTCGCAAAATGTACAGTCTGGCCAACAACTTTCACAACACCATGGAAGCCAACGGCTCCACACTCTCCCAGATTGCTCAGGAGAGTCTGGACGCTGCCAATCAGTCCCGCTATATTCAAAACTACGCTGGTTCCCCCGCCTTCCAGCACACTTCTACCGAATACCTGCCGTTGGGCGAAGTAAAATTTGAACGGATGGTGGAGGAACTAAAAAAGGCCCGCCACTATATCTTTTTAGAATATTTCATTATCCAGGAGGGAAAAATGTGGAACACCATTCTGGACATCCTGGTAGAAAAGGTCAAGGAAGGGGTAGATGTCCGGGTTATTTACGACGACATTGGCTGTATTATGACCCTGCCCAACAACTACAAAGCCCATTTGGAATCTTTAGGGATCAAATGCTGTGTATTTAATCCCTTTATTCCCATTTTGTCTATGAAGCTCAACAATCGGGACCACCGGAAAATCTGCGTTATTGATGGGCATACAGGATTCACTGGGGGAATCAATCTGGCCGATGAGTATATCAACGCCTATGAAAAGCATGGTCATTGGAAAGATGTGGCTATCCTTCTCAAAGGTGAGGCTGTGTGGAGTCTAACAGTCATGTTTCTGTCCATGTGGGACTATATTCTCAACATCCGGGAGGATTATGAAAAGTACCGGCCCAATGTGTATTTGGACACTCTTCCACCCTCGGATGGTTATGTACAGCCCTATATGGACAATCCCATTGATCAGGAAGCCATTGGCGAAACGGTATATCTCAATATGATCAACAAGGCCAAACGGTATGTATATATCAATACCCCTTACCTGATTATCAGCAATGAAATGATCACCGCCCTCACCTCTGCCGCCAAAGAAGGGGTAGATGTACGGATTGTCACCCCTCACATTGCCGACAAGTGGTATGTACACGCTCTGACAAGGGCCCACTACGAGATTTTGGTGGAGGCGGGTGTTAAAATTTACGAGTATACCCCAGGATTTGTCCATGCCAAGACCTTTGTAGCCGATGATGAGTATGGTATTGTTGGTACCATCAATCTGGATTTCCGCAGTTTGTATCTCCATTTTGAGGATGCTGTATGGCTGTTTCGCACCAAAAGCGTCCTGGCTATCCGGGATGACTATTTGAAAACCCTTGAGGTCTGCCAGCAAATCACTTTGGCCAGCTGCCGCAGCGTCTCTTGGTACCAGAAAATTTTCCGTTCTATCCTTCGCTTATTCGCACCCCTCATGTAAGAGAATTCATAACAGGTAAAAAGGCAGCCTTACGGCTGCCTTTTTTTTGTGTTCATCAAGCTTTTCAGTTGTATTTCTTGGGCATCCAGTAACTTGGCATCCTCCGGATGGTGGGAGATGACAATCATCGTGCTGCCCTGGGTCAGATTTCCAACACAATCTGCCATCACCTGATGGGTGTCCGGGTCCAGCCCCTGAAATGGTTCATCCATTAAATAGAGACTGCGGGGAAACACCAGGCTGCGCAAAATAGCCACCCGGCGGCGCATCCCACCGCTCAGCTGTTCTGGCAGATGGTTTTCCTCACCGGCCAGCCCCACCCGGGCCAACAGCTCTTTTAGAGCGGCAATTGGTTGTGCGGGAGCCACCAGGCGCAAATTGTCCAATATGGTCAAATGCCCCAACAGCCGGTCCTCCTGAAAAACCACCGAAGCCCCATCTTCCGGCAGGCCTGTGATAGTCCCCTGCTGAGGGCGCAACAGTCCGGCCAAAAGATACAACAGAGTCGTCTTACCTAAACCGGACTCCCCCCGCAGCACAATTCGTGCGCCAGGATCAATAGACCAGTTTACGCCATCTAAAACAGGAGGGCTGTTTTCATAGGCAAAAGACACATCTCGCAGTTCAATCACAAGCTATCCCTCCCCCTTTTTCCCCAAGGGCCGGCAGCCTGCCAACCCTCTCTTCAGCAGAAATACCATCCCCCGTTCAATGGCCATGGAAATAAGGATAATCACCGCTGTCCAGGCAAATAGATCGGTGGTTTCCAGGTAAATTTTCGCATAATACAGCTGGGTTCCTACCGCCCCTCTGGGTATGGCCAAAACTTCAGCGGCAATTCCAGATTTCCAGGCAAAGCCCATAGCCACCTGGATGGCAGATAACAGATAGGGCAACACCGATGGGAGCAAAATATGTCGAAACTTCGCGGCTGTGGAAAGGGAGAACACCTGCGCCATCTCCATAAGGAGAGGATCAACCTGCAGCAGGCCCTGGTGAACATTGGACCAGACCAAAGGCAAAACCATCAGCAGTGAAATAAATACGGAAAGGTTCCGGGAGCTGATCCACACCAGAGCCAGGATGATAAAGGAGGCCACCGGGGTGGCTTTGATAATACCCATAGCAGGAGAGATAAGCCGATATCCCACTGGAGAATAGGCGGTCACTATACCCAACAGCACGCCCAATCCGCTGCCCAGTAAAAAGCCCAAGCCAATGCGGGCTACTGAATAGGCGATGGTTTGCCAAAAGGATAGCGTACCTGCCAGCTGGCCGATCCGCCGGGCAACCTTCCAGGGGGAGGCCAGCAAAAGGTCCTGGCCCACCGCCAGGTAGGCCAGTTGCCAAACAGCCAGCCAAAAGACCAGCGGGATAAGAAAATCCAATATTTTTTTATGCCTGAGCCTGGTAGTAGAAGCCTTCATCGGGCAGTTTTCCTCCTACCGACGCGGGGTCGGCTTCAAAAAGAACCTCCAGGAATCCCTGGGTGGCCTGCTGCATTTCCTCGCCGGTCATAAAGACAATATTACACTGGGGAATTGCTTTCTGAGCTACTGCCGCCGCGATGATGTCGAAGTCCTCGGTGTACTGGGCAGCGGTTTCCAGGTTGACTGGATCGTTGACAAAGTTCACCGACGCCTCGTACTCGGCCATAAACTGGGCCAGTGCCTCGGGATGCTCTTCGGCAAAGGATTTCTGTACCACCACACAGCCCATGGTCAGTACACTGGCACCCTGGGTGGCTTTTTCCCACTCCTCGGTGAGATCCAAAGCGACCCGAACCTGCTCATTCTGGTTCAACACGCTGGTAACAAAGGGCTGAGGCAACAGGGCGATATCCGCCTGACCGGAAGCCAACAGGGTAGCCAGCTCGCTGTGCTCGGTTTTGTACTCCACCTGAACATCGGTGCCTGCCTGCAAACCATTTTGTTCCAGCAGATAGTTGAGGGCGAACTCAGGTGTGGAACCAGCGCCGGTGGCATAGATGGTTTTGCCGGCCAGATCCGCCATTGAGTGGATGGTATCCCCGTTCTCTACAATGTACAGAACACCCAGGGTATTGAGGGCAGCCAGCTGTACTCCCCCCTCTGTTTTGTTGTAAAGGGTGGATGCCAGGTTGGTGGGAACTGCGGCAATGTCAAACTCGCCCTGCACAATTTTGCCCACCAATTCCTCAGGGGCTCCCGCCAGAGTAAACTGATAGTCATTGGCGGTGGTGCCCTCCTGGGCATTGTGCATCATCTCAACCATACCAATGGCAGTGGGGCCTTTGAGGGCAGCCACAGAAATCTGAATTTTCTCAGCAGGCGCGCTGCTCTGAGAGCTCTCAGAGGATGAGGGGGTGGAAGAACTGTTTTCCGCAGGGCTGCATGCAGCCAAGGAAAAGATCATGGCCAAAGACATGGCCAAAGAAAGGATTTTTTTCATAAAATGACCTCCAATATAAATTTCGGCGCTGAGCCGTTATTTGCAGGATTTGTTTGCCAGCAGCTCGGGTTTATGCACTAGGATTTCCCGTTCCTGCCGGGAAATGACCCCGGCGCTTTCCAGCTCCTCCAGACATCGGTACAGAGAAGCTCTCCCCATACCCAACTGGCGGGCCAGTCCGGAATACCCCCCTGCAACTGTAACCCGGCCATCTTCCCCCATCTGCTCCAAAAGGTACAGGGAAAGATTGGCTTGGGCATTGGGCGCTGTGAAGCTGTCAATCTTCCGGTTGAGGAACTGAATCCGCCCTGACAGGAATCGGATATAATTGACAGCAATCTGCGGGTTTTGGTAAAAAAGCCGCTCCAATTGTTCTGCTGACAGATAAACCAATTTGACGTCGCTTTTGGCCTCCACCGTGGTCACATAGCACTCTGTCTCTCCAAATACTGCCGCCACCCCAAAACAATCCCCAGGATGGAGCTGGTTGAGGACCAGCCGTTCTCCCTTGCGGACACTGGCGGTGCCAGAGAGCAAAATTCCTATGGACCGTTGAAAAACATGGACTGTATAAATCAGGCTTCCCTTGGGGTAAAATGTCACTTCCAGTTCCTCTAAAAATGCCTCCAGACTCTCAGGCTCTACCTGGCGAAAGAGGAAACTGTCTAGAACCTGTTTTTGCTGCCGGGCTGAAAGTTTCATATTCCCCCTCCGATCTGTCTCATTTGATACAGATTATATTATATCCGGTAAATTTTTCTTGTCAATAGAATTTGTTAATTTTTTGTCTATTTTCAAATTGAAAAAGTTTTCAACCGTCAAATGATAAATTCACAACAAGATATAGTAAAATTGCTGTAAATATTTCTCTATCTTGTGTTTTTCACATTTTCCACCGAATTTTCCACTGGCACTCCCCCCATATTTTCCACAAAAAAATTTTCCAGCAAAGCAATAGAAATTCCAGAAAAAGCCACTGATTGATAGAACCAAGCCCAAACAGAAAGGATACATTTATTATGCGCAATATCAAACAATGGATTCCCTTATTGCTGATAGCTGCCCTTCTTTCTGGGTGTGCTGAATCACCCACCGGCACCAACTCATCTGAACCGGAGAGCCAGTCCGCGCCCTCTTCCTCCCAGGCAGATCAAATCATTGTGACACAAGACCCATTGGTGGTGGCAGATGCCGCTTTATACCGGGGCACTGTTACCCAAATAGATGGGGATCAAATTACCCTGGAGCAAGAGCCCGGCAGGGATTTTGGTCAGGCTTCCATCCAGTTCCTGCTGGACGGAGAAACAACCAAATGCAATTTTGACGCCTCCCTCTTGGAAGAAGGCATGTATTTAGAGGTCTATTACGGCTCCGGGGATACTGCCGACAACCAGGTTCCCCGTAACGCCATCGCAATCAACTATCTGGGTCATGTGGAGCAGTGTATCTGGAATGGTGAGGTAACCTCCCTCTCTGACAAGGATGGATACCCCACTTTGGAAATCCAGTCCCTCCAGGGAGACAGCAGTATTATTTTTAGAACTGGGGAAGAAACAAAGTTTTATCTCAACCAAAATGATATCCAGGTTGGGGATTTGTTGAATATTTACTATTCTGGTATATTAACTGATAGCCTTCCACCCCAAGGATTCGCTTTAGAAGTGTCCCCCTATGAGGAAACTACCGTTTTCCTCACCCCTCAGGCATAAAATAGCGTTTTCTTCCAGGTGTGGCACCTGGCTGGATTTTTCAGGTGAGCTGTGCTATACTGGGGAAAATAACCGAAGAAAGGAGACTTGTTATGTCTTTTAAACACAACAAGCTTTTGATTGTATCCCTGTGGACAGCTATTTTGGCTGTTTCCTTGTCAGGATGCGTCAGCCGGCAACCAACAGGCTCTTCATCCCAGGATGCGTCGGACTCCTCCTCTTCCCAAGAGGCCAGCGATTCTTCCTCATCCCAGCCTTATGAACCCTATGTATATGACTGGGAAAATCCCCCTCTGGCCAATGATATGGCCCAGATTTTTACGCGTACCTTAGAGGCCAGAGATTGGACTACCTTGGCCACCCTCTGTACCTACGCCAATGGGGCCGAATCCCTTGCCTATCTCAACCAGTTACAGCTGGACAGTATCTCCTGCACCGGTAAACAACCCGACCCTTACTCTGGCACCTATGACCTGACATTGGATGTCAGCGATCCTGGGCCCACCAATCTTCCCGCTGGGCAGGGGACCTATGTGCTCAGCATTGGCAGCAACTATATGTTTGGAGGCCCCTCTACTGTTCTCTCCATCAACACCCCAGAGAAATTTGAGGCCCATCAGCAAGCCCTCAATGACCCAGCTGGACAGCTGGTCATTGATATGCGCAGCTGGGGAATTACTCAAACTTTTACAACCCCTGCGGAAATTGACCCAGAACAGATGATGGACTTTCTCATTTTGATGGGCAGCCGGTATTATGGCACCAAAATAGATGAATACAGCTATGACCCCCTCACTGAACTGACCCAGGAACAGATTGACGCCATGGCCCAAAAGTATTTTAACCTGGATTCTTTTGTGCTGACCACCTCCCGCTACTACAACAAGGAAACCCAACTCTATGAGCTCTGGGGCCGGGGCGGGGGCTATAGCAACGAAAAGGTCATTGAAATCCAGGAGGATGCATCCACCAAAAATAAAAAGGTCACCGTTGAGGTATATAGTGATCCTCTGCAGCTGGTCACCTATGAGACTCTCTGCTATACCGTTATTCCCCGGGCAGACGGCACCTATTATGTTGCCTCCGCTGAAAAATTGGCATAGCTTCTAAAAACAAATGGGCGGAAGATTTTTAATCTTCCGCTCCTTTTTTATAGAGAAATCCAGCATTTTCCCCAATAGTACTATTTAAAATTTGACAATACAACCAAATTGTGATACACTTTTTTATAAGCTAAAACAAGGAACACAAACGGGGATGGTACCATATCCCCGTTTTTTTATCACATACAAAAACCAAAGGAGCGTTGCATGGATTCCATTCTTTTTGAACAACTAAATATTTCCCCACAGGTCCAAAGGGCTCTGGGGGAAATTGGCTTTTCCCAGGCTACACCCATCCAGGCCCAGGCCATTCCCGCAATTTTGGAGGGATATGACGTTATCGGACGTTCCCAGACCGGTACCGGCAAAACCGCGGCTTTCGGCATTCCAGCTATCGAAATGGTGGACCCCGATCTGCCACAGGTACAGGTATTGATCCTCTGCCCCACCCGGGAACTGGCCATGCAGGCCTGTGGGGAAATCCAGAAATTCGCCCGCTATAAACGGGGTATCAAAGCGGCTGCCATCTACGGAGGCGCCCCCATCCAGCGGCAGATTATCCAGCTGAAAACAGGAGTTCAGTTGGTGATTGGGACACCTGGACGGGTTATGGATCACATGCGGCGCCGGACCCTGAAATTGGATCAGGTAAAAATGGTCATTTTGGACGAGGCTGATGAGATGCTCAATATGGGTTTTCGGGAGGACATTGAAACCATTTTAAAGGAAGTCCCCCAGGAGCGGCAAACTGTTTTGTTTTCCGCCACCATTCCCCCGGCTATTTTGGCCCTGACCCGTGAGTACCAGCGGGACCCAATACAAATTGAGGTGGGAGCCAAAAACCGCCCCATCGAAGCCATTTCCCAGTTCTATTACGAATCCCCCACCGGGCGGAAAATGGATGTGCTTAATTTACTCCTTCATTTTCATCAGCCTCAGCTGTCCATTGTATTTTGCAATACCAAATCCATGGTGGAACAGCTGACCGAGTATCTGTGCAGCCATGGCATTTCTGCCGCTGGTATTCATGGAGATATGAAACAGCCTGCCCGAACACAGGTAATGAACCGCTTTAAAAGCCATCAAACCCCTGTTTTAATCGCCACCGATGTAGCAGCAAGAGGAATTGATGTGGAAAATGTAGACGCTGTGTTCAACTACGATATTCCACAAGATTTGGAATATTATATTCATCGGATTGGACGTACCGCCCGGGCGGGCAAAAAAGGAGCAGCCTTTACCATAATCAGCGGCCGAAACCAGTTGCGCCAGATTCAGGAGATGGAAAAGCTCACCGGCGCCACCATCGCAAGGGGGGCCATCCCCACTGTAGAGCAGATTCAAAACAAGCAGCGGGATCGATTCCTGGAACAGCTGGCCCAACAGATTCCACAGGACTCCCACAATTTAGGAGAAGAGATGGTGGCCCAAGCTCTTGCCGAGGGCTATACCCTTCATCAGCTGGCTGTCTCCTTGATGGAACTCTGCTACCAACCCCAGCTGGATGGCCTGAAAGATGTTCCGGCCATCACCCCTCCACCCCCAAAAGCCAAAAACACCATGGGGATTGTCATGGGAATTGGACGCACCCAAAAAGCCGCGCCCAACTTTATTTTGGGAGCCATTGCTCAGGCCACCGGCCTGCCTGCCAAAGCGGTGGGTAAAATTATGATTTACCGGGATCACACTGTTGTGGAAATGACCTCAGAGTCGGCCCGGCTGGCTGTCCGGGAGATGCAGTCCTGCCGGATCAACGGACACAAAACCTGGGTTCGCCTGCTGGATGAGCAGGAAGATACCCGCAAGGCCCATCAAAAGGGCACTCATTTCTCCGAAAGAACCAGAGGACGTTATAACAATTCCCGCCTCTCCAGGGAACGGAGAACCAGCAAAAACCGACAGCCTCAACATTAAAAAAGCGCTGGGAGATCAATGAGATCTCCCAGCGCTTTTGGTTTTACCTAAAAGGCCAATTGGAGTTACCCTTAAGCGTTTTCCTTAGCGGCTTTGGCAAGATAAAAATTCTTAATCAGCTCCACTGTGGCGTCAATACCGATGGCGTCACTGTGAATGGACAGGTGGTAGTTGACTGCCTGGCCGAATTTCATACCGGAATAGTAGTTGTAGTAGGTAGCTCTTCGCTTGTCGGTTTTGGCAATGGCTTCCTGGGCCTTTTCCGCTGGACGGCCATATTCCTCAATGACACGTTTTACCCGATGCTCCATATCTGAGTGGATAAACACATTGATTGCGTCCACCTTTCCTTTGAGCACATAGTCGGCACATCGGCCCACTATAACACAGGGCCCCTCCTGGGCCACATTGCGGATGACTTCCGACTGAGCCAAGAACACCTTGTCACTGACGGGCAGGTCGAAAAATCCCCCCATGGTACCATATACCGACATGGAGTACAGCAAACTGCCCGCGCCGGACTGCTCGGCATTTTTAAAGAGGTCCTCTCCAAATCCGCTGGCTTTGGCCGCCAGAGTAATCAGCTCGTTGTCATAAAAGGGAATTCCCAGCTGCTCGGCCAGCTTCTGTCCAATGGCCCGGCCTCCGCTTCCGTACTGCCGGCTGATGGTAATAACTGTATGTTTTCCCATAAAAGCACCTCTTTTCCGCTCTTTGACAGAGCCCCTATTTATATTTCTATTATCCCCCTTTTACCAAAAAAGTCAAGGAAGCGCCCTCAGCGCCGGTGAACAGGTCAATTCTTTTTATTTCCATTCCTCCTTTTATAGCGCCTGCCATTTATGATGCCTGCACCCAGAGAGAGCAAAATATTTAAAAACTGAATGACTACAATCCAGTCCACACGTTTCCAGTAAAAGACATTGCTCAGGAAGGTGATCCCCCACATTGCCGCTGTAAAATACCACATGCGATACCAGCGGAATTCCTTTTCATCCATTTCGGCCCCTCCTTGCCTCATTCTGAAAAAACTGCCCTCAGCGCTCGGACCCACTCCACTCCTTGATGGTAATTTGAGAGTAAAGCATCTCCATATCCTCTTTGCGGGGAGGATTGGTGCCAGGCAGCATACAGCTGGCGGTTCCCGCCGCGCAGGCCCACCGGAGGCTCTCCAAAAGAGGGGTTCCCTGTCTTTGCTGATATAAAAACATAGCCAGCAAACTATCTCCCGCCCCCACAGAGGACTCCACCTTAACCGCTGGCACAGTCAAAAGGATCTCCCTCTCACAGGAGGAGTAGAGCATTCCTTCTCTGCCCAGGCTCACCAGCACATGGGGGATGCCACCCCGGCACAGTCCCATGGCCGCCTGCCGGATCTGTTCTATATTCATCAGAGGTTTTCCGATCATCTGAGCCAACTCCTCCCGATTGGGCTTGGCAATCTCCGGTCGGATGGCCAAAAATTCCTCAAAGGTCAAGGAGCTGGTATCCAAGGCGATTTTGGCCCCGGTTTTAGAAATGCTCTGGCAGAAAGATACCAGGTCCCCACCGGACATCCCCTCAGGCAGCCGGCCGGATACCACTACCAAACAGCCCGGCTCCAGCACCTCCCACAGCTTCTCCAGCATCATCTGCTGCAGCTGGGGGGTGACGGTAAAGCCCCGGCGGATAATCCGGGTAACAGGCTTGCCGGGAATAATCAGACTGATATTTTCCCGGATAGAGCCCTCGGTTTCCAAAGCGCAGTAGGTCACCCCATCCTGCTCAAGTTTGTTTAAAAACATCGAGGCGTTTTCTTTTCCCACCAACACAAAAGCCTGACTGGAAGTTCCATAACTGAGCAGACAGCGAGACACATTGGGCCCCTTTCCCGCGGCCTCAAAATGTTCTTTCACTGTAAAATTCTCTTCTCCCCACTGGATGTTCCGCAGATAAAGGGTTGTATCAATGGCCGGGTTAAATGAAAGAGTAATCAGTTTGCATCCAATCAAGACAACTTCTCCTTTCTATGACAAAAGCGGCAGCTATAAACCAATGTTTATGGCTGCCGCCGTTTTGCGTGTTTGCTGTTCCTATGCCCTGTCAAAATCTGCTTTGGCCAAGTTAGAAAGGGCAATCCAATTATTTTTTGTTTTTGTTAAAGATGGCCATAAGATCCAAAAAACCATCTTCATCGGAAGTATCTTCCACAGGGGCCTGCTGTTCCTTATCGGCCTCCTGGGCTTTTTCCTCAGTGCCAGTAATAGGGGTTTTCAGCGGGGTTTTAAACTTGTAGTTGGGAATCTCAAAGTTATTTTCTCCGTCAAATCCGGTGGCGATTACGGTAACCCGCATCTCATCCTTCAGATTCTCGTCATAGGCCACGCCCCAGATCAGGTTCACATCTGGATGAGCCGATGCGTGAATCATAGAGGAAGCTACATCCACCTCATCCAGGCCCACGTCAGGGGAAGCGGTAATATTGACAATGACACCCTTGGCACCATTGATAGAAGTCTCCAGCAAAGGAGAGGAAATGGCGGCTTTAGCTGCCTGCTCGGCCTTTTCTTTACCGGTACCTACACCGGTACCCATGTGGGCATAACCGGCGTCTTTCATAATAGAGGTGACGTCGGCAAAGTCCAGGTTGACAATACCGGGAATATTAATCAGATCCGAGATGCTCTGCACACCCTGTTTGAGCACCTGATCGGCTGCGGAAAAAGCGTTTTGCAGGGTAATTTTTTCCTCAGAGATCAGCTTGAGGCGCTCGTTGGGAATGACCAGCAGAGCATCTACATGCTCTCTGAGAGCGGTAATGCCCATTTCAGCCTGTTCCATTCTGCGCCGTCCCTCAAAGAGGAAGGGCTTGGTTACAATACCCACTGTCAGGATACCCATATCATGGGCCACCTCAGAGACCACCGGAGCGGCGCCAGTACCAGTACCGCCACCCATACCTGCGGTAATAAATACCATATCGGTACCCTTGAGAGCGGCAGCGATCTCGTCGCGGTTTTCCTCTGCGGCCCGCTGACCTTTGTCAGGAGATCCGCCGGCGCCCTGGCCCTTGGTGAGCTTAACGCCGATGTGGATTTTCTGGGCGGCCAGGGAGCGCTTCAGCGCCTGGTTATCGGTGTTGATAGAAATAAACTCAACACTTTTCATGCCATCCTGCACCATGCGGTTGACCGCGTTTCCGCCGCCTCCGCCCACGCCGACAACCTTTATGCACACTTCTCTTTCGAAGTCACTGTCCATGTTAAAATTCATCTGCATAATCCCTAAATCCCCCTATATTTTTTTGCTGTCCCAAACTTTGAACAATCCTATTTAGAAAACCCGAAAACCGGGTGATTTGCTGTGTCAAAAACTTACATTTATTTGGGGTCAAAGGCTCCAAATCATTCTCATAATAAATTTACCAGATTTCACGATATATATCAATATCTATTTATCCTGGCACACAAATTTCCTGAGATTCTACCGCATTTGGTATTTATTCCCTCGTCTCTTCATCCTGGGACTGAGCCTCTTGATCCTCTGCCTTGGGCTCCTCCGAAGGGGGAGGGGACTCCTCTTGGGAACTGGAAGAAACTTCCGGCTGTTCCGGCGGCTGAGAGGAAGAACTGCTCTGGGATGAGGAAGCCGACGACGAGGCGCTTTCCTGCGAACCCGCGTCCGGCACACTTTGGGAACTGTCGGGAACCGAAGCTGGCGCGGAGGAGGCTCCATCGGTGGAACCGGACTGCTCGTCCTCTTGGGGCTGCTGGATCAAAGAGGTGTCTCCTTCCTCAACCTCCTGATCATTTTGGTGATATCCTTCCGGGTGGATTTCCTCAGGCCGAACCCGGGCGCCGTCGGGGAAGGTGACATCCAAAGTGCCCTCAAAATTGGCATCGATATTGTTTTCGATGGCGTAGCGGGCAAAGTCCAGCTTGTCCACCAGATCGCCCTCGCTGCCCAGATAGATGAGAATCCGGTCATCATAGACCATCTTCATATTCAAAGTATCCGAAAGATCGATGGCGGTAATGCCGGTAAAGCCGGTGGCATCCACCGCCTCAAACAAATAGTGGAACATGACAAACTCTTCACTGAGCTCCTCGGGCAGGTACTGGCAGGGGGAAAGTCCACTGACCGCCACCCCGCTTACCTGTAAATACTCCTGAGAGGGAGTACCAGCGGCAATCTGTAAAATCCGCCCCTTGTCGCTGATCAGCACATAACTGCCGTCCTCCTGTAAAAAGCAGCCCATGGGAACTGCCTCGGTAATCTGTATGGTCAAAGTGGCCGGCAGGGTCCGCTTCACCTGGACATCCTCAATATAGGGGTAATTGTTTTTTAAGGTTGTTTCGATCTGGTCGGTATCCACCCGAAACAGATTTTCTCCCAACTGTACATTGGCACTGTTAACAATGGCGCCCTCCTGATACATGGTGTTGCCTTCCACCACAATCAACTCAATTTTGAAAAAGACGGTGAGGGACAAAACAATACCAATAGCCACCGCGAACAGGGCGAACAATATGTAGTATAAGATATTTCTGCCATGGCGGCGGCGTTTTCGGGAACGGGTATTCTGTTCCCTCGCCGTCTGACTCTCCCGGGAAACCTTTTTCTTCTTCACCGTTTAACGACTCCTTGTTATTTTAGCTCCAAGTCGGGATAAATTTTTGTCGAAGTTTTCATATCCCCGCTGAATATGTTTGATGTCGGTAATCTCACTGACCCCTTGGGCGGCCAGGGCGGCAATACTGATGGCCGCTCCTCCCCGCAGGTCAGTACATTGGAGGGTGGCGCTGTGCAGGGCTGGGACGCCTTCCACAATGGCAACCCGTCCCTCCACCTTGATGCTGGCGCCCATCCGCATCAGTTCGGACACATGTTTATACCGGTTTTCAAAGATGTTTTCAATAAAGATACTGGTGCCCTGGGCGATGGTGCTCACCGCCATCAGTGGGGACTGGGCATCGGTGGGAAAACCCGGATAGGGCATGGTTCGCACCGAACGCACTGGCAGCAGCTGCCCGGGACCTTGCAGATGAATTTTATCCTCCTCGGTAATCACCCTGCAGCCCATCTCCTCAAAATGAGGCAGAATAGCCGCCAGATGAGCGGGCTCACAGTGGGTAACTGTCAGTTCCCCCTGGGTGATGGCAGCCGCGCACAGATAGGTGGCAGCCGCGATCCGATCGGGAATCACTGTGTATTCCACCTGACGGGCCAGAGAATCCACACCCTCAATGACAATGGTGGAATCCGGGCGGATCTCTATTTTGGCTCCACAGGCGTTGAGGAATCCCGCCAAATCACTGATCTCCGGTTCTCTGGCGGCGTTGCGCACCACCGTCTCCCCTTTGGCCAGACAGGCAGCCAACAGGATATTTTCGGTGGCTCCCACGCTGGGAAAAGGCAAAATCAGCTCGCACCCCTGCATACGGCCATCCGGTACCCGGCAGTTGAGATACCCATGGTCCTCCTCAATCCAGACACCCAGCTTGCGTAAAGCTGCCAGATGAATGTCGATGGGACGGGGCCCCAGCTCACAGCCTCCGGGAAAAGAGACCCTCGCCTCTCCCCAACGGGAGAGGATGGCCCCTAAAAATACAACCGAGGAACGCATTTCCCGCATCAAACTGTCAGGAATATTGTGATGGATCTGTGCGCCGTTCCACCGGACCGAAACCGTATCTCCCTGGCGGCTGGTGTCGCAGCCCAGATACTCTAAAATGTGACAAGCTGCCTCAACATCGGACAGGGAGGGACAATTATGTAATATACTGTTTTCACACAAAAGGGTGGCCGCTAAAATAGGCAGCGCCGCGTTTTTCGCGCCGTGAACGGCCAGCTCGCCGCCGATTCTGTGGCCGCCTTCAATGAAGTAGTTGGACATAGTATGCACCCTTTCACAGTTTTAGGGAGAAGCCTCAGCCCGGGATCGAGTTTCCTGCCCCATCCATCCTTCTCCAACCGAAGAAGGCGTTCGTGATATACTATGCCCAAAACTGTAAATGAGTGAAAAAGTTCCTATTTCTGCCCAAGTAGGGAGAGAATTTCCTGATAAATACGCTCGTTGGCGTCTAAAATCGCCATTGACTGAGCATTGCGGCCCAGCTGAGCCAACCGGTCGGGATCTTGTATTAAAGCTTCCACTTCCTGACACAGCCGCTGGCCGGTGAGATCCTTTTCCTCTATGACCACAGCGGCTCCATGCTCCTGGAGTACCATGGCGTTAAAATACTGGTGATTGGCTGCCACATTGGGGGATGGGATCAAAATGGATGCCCGGCCCATGGCCTGTAGCTCGCTGAGGGTGATGGCGCCGGCCCGGCAGATGACCAAATCTGCCGCCGCCAGACACTCAGGCATATTGTCAATATATTCCCGGATATCTATATGGGGATTTCCGGTGATATCCACTCCTTTTTCCGCCAGCAGTTTGGGGAACAGCTGGGTTCCATAGGAGCCGGTGGCGTGGATGTGATGAATCTGATTTCCTTTGTAGTGCCAGGCCACCAGGTCAGCCACACACTCGTTGATCCGCTGGGCCCCCAGGCTGCCGCCAAAGGTGACCAGACAGATCCGATCCCCTACCCCCAGCTTCTCCCGGGCCTGCTGCCGGTTTTGAAAAAGCATCTCCTGCCGGATAGGGTTGCCGGTGACAATATAGGGGGTGGATGGGTCCAGATGGGTGTGGGCCTCTTCCACAGCCAAAAGCACCTTGTCGGCTGTTTTGGAGATCAACTTGGTGGTAACGCCGGGGAAAGCGTTCTGTTCATGGGTAACGGTGGGATACCCCATTTGATGGGCCTTGCGCAGAATGGGCCCACTGACATAGCCTCCCGTCCCCACCACTACATCCGGGTCAAAGGACTCTATAATCCGCTTGGCTTTGGGCCCGCAGGTCAGCAGGCACCCAGCGGAGGTAATGTTGTATTTGATGTTGCGCCAGTTAAACTGCCGCTGAAACCCCATAATCTCGATGGGTGCGAAATCAAAGCCCGCTTTGGGAACCAGACGGGATTCCATCCCCTTGGGGTTCCCAGCAAACAGGATTTTCGCGTCGGGATGGTGGGACCGAATGGTGGAGGCCACCGCCAGCGCCGGATTGATATGTCCCGCTGTACCTCCACAGGCAAATAACACTTTTAACACAGGTGCTCCCCCTCAAAAAGCCTATTCTTTCTCCAGATTGGATTGTCGGGAGATGGCTAATATAACACCCATCTGGCCCAACAGCATCAATAGACTGGTGCCCCCATAGGAGAAAAAGGGCAATCCAATACCAGTATTGGGAATGGTATTGGTCACTACGGCGATATTTAAAATAGTCTGCAATCCGATCTGGGTAGTCAGGCCGACGGCGATCAAAGTCCCAAACCGGTCCTTGGCCCGCAGGGCGATCACATAGCCCCGCCAGATCAGCAGCGCAAACAGTATGATAATCAAAGCCGCGCCGATAAAGCCCAGCTCCTCACAGACAATGGCAAAAATAAAGTCGTTTTGAGGCTCCGGCAAAAAGAGGTATTTCTGACGGGAATTGCCGATTCCCGCACCCATCAGACCGCCGGAACCAATGGCATACAGGGACTGTAGGGTCTGGAAGCCATCCCCCCTGGGGTCCAGAAATGGGTTGAGCCAGTGCTCAATCCGGCCCATGGCCCGGTCCCATTTTCCCAGAGCCAGTACCAGCAAAGGGCCGCCAATAACCCCGGCCAATCCGCCTCCCACCAGCCAGGTGAGCTTGGTGCCGCCCACTACCATCATAACCGCACCCAAACCTACAATCAGGATAGTACCAGAAAGATGGGGCTCCAAAATCAGCAGCACCGCCAAAATACCCAGTACAATACAAAAGGGCAGCACCCCATACTGGAAGGTATCCATTTTTTTGTAATGAATGGAGATCCAGTGGGAAAAGAGTACCACAACGGCGAACTTTGCGATTTCCGAGGGCTGGAAGTTAATGGGACCTATAAAAATCCACCGGTGGGCGTCATTGATGGTGGGCATGGCAAACACCACGATCAACAATACAATACTGACCCCCATAAGCAGATAGGCGAAATGGTGTAAAATATGGTAATCAAAATAAGAAACCGCGATCATAGCTGCTACACCAACCACCGCGAAAACCAGCTGACGGGAGATATAGTGAAAACTGTCCCCCATAATGTAGTAGGCGTTGGCGTAGCTGGCTGAAAAGAGCATCACCAAACCGATGGTGAGCAGCAGCAGTACCAAAATCAGAAAGGTAAGATCAATGGGGCCTCTTTGTGCCTTAGGTTTTTTCACATTTTCCTCTTTTGTCAAAACCAGGATGCCCCCTTTCAGTAGAATATCAAAGCGCCATCACACTGAGAACCGCCAGGACCGCGCCAACCGCTGTCACCAGGGAAAACCAGGCGACAATCTGCACCTCGGTCTGGCCACACATCTCAAAGTGGTGATGAATGGGACTCATTTTAAAGATACGCTTTCCAGTGGTTTTAAAGCTGAGCACCTGCAGCATCACTGAACAGGACTCCACAATGTAGATGATGCCCAGAAAAGCCAGAATCAACGGCATACCGATGCCAAAGGCCAGGCCAGTTACCAGCCCACCTAAAAACATCGAGCCAGTATCCCCCATAAACACCTTGGCGGGGTAAAAATTCCAGACCAGAAAGCCCAGCACCCCTCCCGCCAAAGCGGTAGCCAGCACAGCGTTGCCAAAGTATCCCATCATGGTGGAGACAATCATAAACCCAATGGCCGCCACAAAGGTGACCGAAGAAGAAAGGCCGTCCAGGCCGTCTGTCAGATTGACCGAGTTGGTGATAAACACAATGCCAATGACACAGAGAGGATAGTAAATGACTCCAATATCCCACTGGCCCAAAAAGGGAATGATCAAGGTAGTGGAGGTGTCCCCCGCCAGGTAGATGCTGGCCATATAGGCCGAAGCAACCAAAAACTGCATAATCAGCTTCTGCCAGGCAGTGAGCCCCAGGTTGCGCTTTTTCACCACCTTGATGTAGTCATCCACAAAGCCGATAAAACCAAAGCCCCAGGCCATCAGCAGAGCGCCGAAAAAGCGGACATTCTGTACCTTTTCAAAAAGGACCACTCCCTCCCCGCCTTGGCTACGCAGAATCAGGTAGCCAGTGATGGAAGCTATGGTAATGCCAGCGATAAACATGATGCCTCCCATGGTGGGAGTTCCCTGTTTGTTTTTATGCCAGGACGGGCCAATATCCAGAATGGTCTGCCCATATTTCAGTTTATGCAGAAAGGGAATTACCACAAAGCCCAGCAGGGCGGTGATGGCAAAGGATAAGGCGGCGGTAATCACCGAGGTCAATCCATCCATTTTATTTAACACTCCTTGTAAATAATGCCCAGCACCTGTTCCAGTTCCATTCCCCGGCTGCCCTTGACCCATACCAGGTCTCCAGGCTGTATGGTTTCCAGGATGGCCTGAGCCATCTCCTCCCGGGTGGGAAAGTGCCGGCAGTACGGCAGACCGCTCTCCGCCGCGCCTTTACAATAATACACTGCCTGCTGGCCAAAAGCAAACAATCCGTCAATTTTTTTTCGGGCGGCCAGGGCCCCCACGTCATAGTGGCTCTGTACCGAAATCTCCCCCAGCTCCAACATGTCGGCAAAGACAGCGTACCGCTTGCCGGACACCGGGTAATGAGCCAAAGTTTCCAGGGCGGCAGCCATCGAGTCGGGACTGGCGTTGTAACAGTCCTCCACGAAGGTAATCCCCCCATGCTGAACAATCTTTTGCCGCATCCCCGAGGGCTCATAATCCCCCAGAGCCTCCACCGCCTGTTGGGGGCTGATCCCCATACAGGCCCCTACCCCAAAGGCTGCCAAAGCGTTGTAAACATTGTGCCGACCCAGGGTTGGAATGGTTACCGGATAGGTATTGCCCTCATAGATCAGATCAAAACAGGTAGTGCCGTCCTCCCGCTCCGCAATGTGGGAGGCGGTAATCTGGCACATGGGGTTATCTATGCCATAAAAGAGAACCCGCAGCCGGGGGATCTTTACCTGGGAGAGCAGGTCGTTGTCCCCGCACAGGAGCAGAGGCGCCCCGTCCACCATCCCCTCGGTAATTTCCAGTTTGGCTTTCAGGATGTTTTCCCGGCTGCCCAGCCGCTCCATGTGGGACACCCCAATATTGGTGATGACCCCCACATCCGGCTCCACAATCCGGGTCAGCTTGGAAATATCCCCCAAAGCTGACATCCCCATCTCCAGGACAGCAGCTTGCACGCTGCTGTCCAACCGGAAGATGGTGTTTGGCAGACCGATTTCATTATTCTGATTCCCCTGAGATTTCAGGGTACGGTATTTTCTTTGTAATACGGCGGCGATAAATTCCTTGGTGGTGGTTTTTCCCACACTGCCGGTGACTCCTACCGTCTTTACCGAAAAACGACGCCGGTAAAGGTAGGCAATCTCCATCAGCACCGGAAAGGTATCCGGGACATAGAGCACCCGGCTGTCATCTCCCTCCACCTTGTGGTGGGCCACCGCGAAAGCCGCCCCCTCCCTCAGCGCCTGGGGAATGAAGCAGTGTCCATCCACCCGCTCCCCTTCCAGGGCCACAAAGAGGCAGCTGCCCTCCAGCTGCCGGGAATCGGTGGAGATGTGGTCCACCATCCCGTCTGGCCCATGGTACTGGGCCCCTATAGCTTTGGCTATCTCATAAATCGAAATCTTTTCCAATGGTATCCCCTCATTTGATGATTGGGCGTTTCTCCGGTTTGGGCTCCCCCGCCAGAATCTGCTGCACAATCACCTTTTCGTCAAAGTATATGGTCCCATAATCCAGCACCTGATAGTCCTCATGTCCCTTGCCCAACAGCAGTACAATATCCTCGGGCTGGGCATGTTCCAACGCCCATTTGATGGCGTCATACCGGTCGCTGATCACCTGATAGGGAGTACCGCACTCCTGGATGCCCGGCAGGGTATCCTCAATGATCTGCATGGGGTCCTCCTCCCGGGGGTTATCCGAGGTGAGAATCACAAAGTCGGAGCCCGACGCGGCAATATGCCCCATTTTAGGCCGCTTGGTACGGTCCCGGCAGCCGGCGCAGCCAAAGAGGGTCATCACCCGTTTGGGGTGGAGCTCAGCCACAGCCGCCAATATTTTTTCTATACCATCAGGGGAATGGGCATAGTCCCGAATCACTGTAAAGTCAGTTTGGGTGGGGATCACCTCAAACCTGCCGGTGACACCGGGACAGGAATTGAGCCCCTCAATAACCGCGGAAAGAGGAATTTCCAGGGCCAGGCAGCAAACCGCCGCCCCCATGGCGTTGGACACTGAAAACTTCCCGGGCATGGGAATTTTTACCCGCTCAATGATACTGTTGCCCAAGAAAGCAAAGGAGCTGCCCGAGACAGCATATTTCAGGTTGCGGGCGGTGTAGTCGGCATTGTCGCTTTCCACCGAGAAGGAGAGAGCGGGACAGGGACATTCCTCCAACAGCCGGCGGCCATAGGGGTCATCGTAATTGATCACCGCCCTCTGACTGATATCAAAGAGCTTGCGCTTGGCCAAGTAATAATTTTCCATGGTGCCATGGTAATCCAAATGGTCCTGGGTCAGGTTGGTAAAGATGGCCGCCGCGAAGGTGCAGCCCGCTACCCGGTACTGGTCCAGGGCGTGGGAGGAGACCTCCATCACCACATACTCGCACCCTGCCTCCACCATCCGGGCCAGCATGGCGTGAAGCTGGATGGGGTCAGGGGTAGTGTTTTTCGCCGGCAGAGTCATATCATCAATCTCGTTGTGGATGGTACCAATGAGGCCCACCCGCTTTCCGGCCTGTTCCAAAATATGCTTAATGAGATAGGTACTGGTGGTTTTCCCGTTGGTGCCGGTCACCCCCACCAGCTTCAGCTTGGAGGCCGGATGGCCAAAAAAGCTGCCGCAGAGCAGAGAGTAAACCAACCGGCTGTTTTCTACCAGGATCTGTTTTTCCAGCCCCAAATCCCGTTCCACCACCACAGCCACAGCTCCCTGAGCCAGGGCTTCCCCAGCCACAGTGTGACCGTCAAATTTGGCGCCTTTCACACAGACAAACAAGGTGCCCGGTTCCACCTGGCGGGAGTCGGCCGTCAGGCTCTCCACTTCCAGATCCGGCAATTGGGTGGTGTGGGGAATTTCTTCAAATAATCTGGAAAGTCTCATGGGGTGCCTCCTTATGTCAGGAAAATACAAACTCTGTCTATAGTATGGGAGACTGAGGGAAATTTATCCCTCAACATCTGGAATGGTGAAGGTAACCGTCACAACGGTGCCAATCTCTGCCTCTGTGCCCGCCGCCGGCTCCTGGGAAACTGCCTGGCTAGCGGTGTTTTCAATGCTCTCACCGGCAATGCGGATATTGAACCCGGCGTTGAGAATGGTCTGGTTGGCCTGCATTCCAGACAGGCCCACCACATCGGGAACCACAGCGGTGGTAGGCTCGGTGTCCTCATCGGTATAGAGAATAACGGTGCCCCCCTTGGGAATGGGCTCATAGACACCGGGAATCTGTCTGACAACGGTACTGCCGCTTCCAATCACCCGGCTCTTGAGACCCTCCTGGGTCAGATTGCTCTGGGCGTCGTGGATTTTCAGCCCCACCAAAACGGGAGCTTTCACATCGGCCACAGCCAATTCCTGCTCGGTGTACTCCGGCTCAAATCCCAGATAGGGCAGAATGTCGGCAAAGATGCTGCCCACTACAGGCGCGGCAATGGTAGAACCGTAGGCACTGCCGTCCTCCGGCTCATCCAGGGCCACCAAAATGCCGATTTCCGGGTCATCCGCCGGAGCAAAGCCGTAGAAGGAAAGGGTATATTTGGTTACAACGCCATCCTCTTTGGCGTCGATTTTCTCTGAAGTACCGGTCTTGCCGCCGATGCGGTAGCCCGGAACATTGGCCTTCCGGCCGGAACCATCGGTGGCCATAACCACCTGTTCCGCCAAAGTGGCTTCCAGCTTGGAAATATCCTCCGAAATTACCTGCCGCTTTACAGTGGGCTGGGTGGAGGACACCACATTGCCGTTGGGGTCCAAAACCTGGCTGACTACATAGGGCTGCATCAGCTTCCCGCCGTTGATGGTGGCGTTGACCGCGGTAATCAGCTGAATGGGGGTCACCTTAAAGGTCTGGCCAAAGGAAGCACTGGACAGGGAGGCCATATTTTTATCCTGCAGGGTCTCCAGGGAGTGGAGGTAGGCGTCCGCCTCACCCGGCAGGTCAATGCCGGTGGGAGATGTAAAACCAAACAGGTCCAAATAGTTATAAAAGTTGTCGGCGCCCAGCCGCTGTCCCACCTGGATAAACACCGGGTTACAGGAACCTTTAATGGCCCCGGCAAAGTTGAGATCTCCATGTCCGGCATGCTTCCAACAGCCGATCCGACGGCCGGCCACAATATAGTAACCGGGGCAGTTGAACACCTCGTTGTAGGGGTCCACTGTGTGAGTTTCCAAAGCGGCGGCGGCGGTAATCAGCTTAAAGACCGAACCGGGCTCGTAAGGATCTGAGATCGCCTTGTTTCTCCACTGGGCGAACTGGGCGTCAGACAGAGCCTTTTTATACTCCTCCTCGTTGCCCTCGGTGTTGAGCTCCTCCACCGCCTGGGCCACCTGGGGATCCCCCAAAACCAATGGCTCATTGGGATCAAAGTCCGGTTTGGTGGCCATGGCCAGAATCTCTCCGGTGTTGACATTCATTACAATGCCCACAGCCCGGTTGTGGACCTCATGTTCCGCCACTGCGGTTTCCAGATGTTTTTCCAAATAGTGCTGAATGGTCTCATCGATGGTCAGCACCAAACTGTTGCCATCCTGGGCGTCATAGATCTGCTGATAGCGAAAAGGCATATCGGTGCCCCAGGCGTTTTTAGCCGACACCACCATGCCGTCTGTGCCGCTGAGCACCTTGTTGTAGTAGGATTCCAACCCATAGGCTCCCTGGTTCTCACTGCCAGTGAAGCCCAGCACTGTGGAGGCCAGCGACCCATAGGGATAGTACCGCTTGGTGTCCTCCTCCAGATAGATGGCGGTGATGTCATGATCCAGGGCGAACTGAGTTACCTGGTCAGCCACATCCTGTTCCACCTTGGTTTTAATCCGTTCATAATAGCTTCCGGTTTTCCGGGAGCGTTCCAGTACCATCTCATAATCCACATCCAGAATCTCCGACAGGCCCTGGGCAATCAGTTCCCGCTCGGTTTCATCCTTGATATCGTTGGGGGAGATAACCACATTGTGGACGGTGGCGCTTTTGGCCAGAGGCTTCATATTAGCGTCATAGATTGTGCCCCGGTTGGCCCGGATGGAGGTGGAACGCATCTGCTGGTTGATGGCCATCTTCTGATACTTCTCACCCTCCACAATCTGAATGATATAGAGCTTGAAAATCAAGCCGACAAATCCCACCAAGATCATACAAGCCAAGACAAAATTGATTCTCTTTTTCATCTTATTGGTTGTGGTTTTTACCGCCATTGATTGCCTCCATAGACGATTGGGTCGTTTTTTGCGAATTGGGCTAAAAATAAATTAAGAGCTAAGACTTTTTTGAACTCTTAACTCTTAGCTGTCTTCTCAATTTTTATTAAACGCAATCCTGAGATATTCCATCACCGCGCTTAAACCGTCAGCCAACTGGGCTTCGGTATCCACTGGGGAGTGAGCGGTCAATACAATTTTATCTCCTTCGCACCGGTCGATATACTCGATCTGATAGGGCTCAACCTGAGCCAGGCCCATAGCTTTGGCCTGGGCTTCCACATTGCGCAGGGACATTTTTGTCTCCAGCTGGTTGGTCAGCAGGATATTCTCGGTGACATAGTCATCATACAGCTTGCGGTAAGAATTGATCTCATCGGTCAGCTCGGTCAAAATTACATTGTTGTAGAGCACCAGGGAAAGTGCAGCAACCAAAATACCTACCACACAGACAGTCTGGAGGATTTCCACAGGTGTATAGCTTCTCTTCCGATGGCTCTGTTCCAACAGTTCCAGGTTGGGCTGGCTTTTTATAGCTTTGGGCTCATATCTAGAAAGATCATATGCCAAATTCTGATTTGCCTGCATCTGACTTCCTCCTCTTTTACCATCCTCGGCAGGGCCTAGATCTTCTCACAGACCCGTAACTTTGCGCTTCTGCTGCGATTGTTTTCATTTAATTCCTCTTGGGAGGGCAGCACCGGCTTCTTATAAACCAGCTTCGCCTCAGGTTTCCTCCCACACACACATACCGGAAAGTCCGGCGGACAGATACACCCTTTTGCCATCGCGGCGAATTTTTGTTTAACCAGCCGATCTTCAAGGGAGTGAAAGGTGATAATGGCGAATCTGCCGCCGGGTTTGAGACAGTCAAAAGCCTTATCCAGACAGAGGGAGAGATTGTCCAGCTCGCTGTTGACTGCTATCCGTATCGCTTGAAAGCTTCTTTTGGCGGGGTGTCCGCCCTCTCTCCGCGCCGCGGCGGGGATGGAAGCTTTGATGATATCTACCAATTGGAAGGTGGTTTCTATAGGAGAAACCTCCCGGGCCCTCTGAATATTCAGGGCAATTTTATAGGCGAACTTTTCTTCGCCATACTCCCGCAGGATACGGGAGAGTTCCTCAACCGAATAGGTGTTGACAATATCGTAAGCGGAAAAACCGCTTTGACTCATACGCATATCCAGTGGCGCGTTCTGATGATAGGAAAATCCCCGCTGAGCTGTGTCCAGCTGATGGGAGGAAACGCCCAGATCCAGGAGAATCCCATCCACACCCGGAATATTTTGTTCCGCCAGCACCTGGTCGATACAGGCGTAATCACTCTGTACCACCACTGCCGGATACCCAGCCAGACGCTCTCTGGCAATCTGTACCGCGTCCGGGTCCTTATCAATGGCGATCAGCTTTCCTGTAGTCAGGCGTTTGGCAATGGCCAGGGAATGTCCCGCTCCGCCGGCGGTGCCATCCACATAGATTCCATCCGGCCGGATATTCAGTGCCTGGATGGATTCTTCCAGCAGCACCGACACATGTCGAAACTCCAACTTCATCCACTCCTGACCCGTTTAAAATCCCAGCTCATCCATGGCCTGGGCAATGGAATCGGAGGTGAGAGACTCACAGCTCTGCTGATACCGCTGGGTATCCCAGATTTCCACCCGCACCGAGGCGCCAATGACCATGATGTCTTTTTCAAGACCGGCGTAGCTGCGCAGGTTTTGGGGAATAATGACCCGACCCTGTTTATCTGCCTCCACCTCAACTGCACCAGCAAACAGAAACCGCTGTAGATCTCTGGCCTTGCTCATAGGTAAAGCGCGGATCTTATCTTCCAGCACCTTCCACTCATCCATGGAGTACACAAACAGACAGTTGTCCAGTCCTTTGGTGATGATAAAGGTTTCCCCCAAAGATTCCCGCAGTTTGGCAGGAAAGTTAACCCGGCCCTTGCTGTCCAGACTGTGCTGATACTCGCCGATTAACATTTCCCCACCTCCCACATTTTTCAGGGTATTTTCACCACTTTACACCACTTTACACCACTGTGCTTATAATTATACCCATAACCCACCTAAATTGCAATAGGTTTGGCCTTTTTATTTCCAAAAAAATTCCCGGCCTGTGGCAAGATTCTATTTTGGGATTTTGATTTGTAAAATGTAAAAAACCCAATAGATAAGCCAAAAAAGATCATATGTTCTTTTTGGTTAATCTTTCCTTTTGCTGTATGTAAAAGCCAAAGCCATCCATTTTATCTACCATTTTTGTAAAAAAATGTAATTGGTAGTTTTCAATAGTTTTTACCCTCTTTTCCCCGCTGTTTCCCCTTTGATTTCGAAAAAAAGATCAGGGCAACACTGGGATAAGGGTCAGAAAGGCAGTTTTCAAAATTATCGTTTTTTTGTCAAATTTCGCCGGAATGCCGCCCAAACCGCCTTTGTATTTCCCAAAGGGCTTTGTTACAATAAGATCAATCCAATTGGAGCAATGTTTGAAAGGAGAAAGATATGGATCAGTTTCAAGGTACAGACCCAATGAGCCGTCTGAACAAACAGAAAAAAATTGATTTTGGGAAAATGGGAAGAAAAGCTCTGCTGCTTTTGCTCATTCCCCTTGCCGGAGTACTGCTGCTCTCCTCTTTCACCATTGTGGATGAGGGATATGTAGGCGTCAAATATCAACTGGGCAAAATTGTGGAGGACGACCTGGGCGCGGGTCTCAATTTTAAAATTCCCTTCATTCAGCGAATTGTTCCGGTGGATGTACGGGAACAGATGTATGAGTCTATTTCCACCGCCTATACCAAAGATACCCAGACAGTGGAAAGTGTACAATGCAAACTCAACTATTTGTATGACCGCTCCCAGCTCTCCACACTGATTCGAAACATTGGCATCCGCAATGTGGAAAGCAAGTTGATCATTCCCCAAATCCAGTCCATTATGAAAAATGAAATTGGCCAGTTCAAGGCGGAAGAACTGGTACAAAACCGCTCGGCGGTACAGGAATCCATTGAGGATAAGCTGCGGGAATCCCTGGCCCAAAGCGGCATTACAGTGGTGTCCTTCGCCATTGAGAACATTGACTTTGAGGACGGGTTTGAGGAAGCCATTCGAGCCAAAGTGGTAGCCGAGCAGGAAGCTCTGAAAATGCAGAACAAGACCAAAGAGAAAGAGGAGCAGGCCAAACAGACTGTCATCGAAGCTGAGGCCCAGGCGGAGGCCAAAAAAATTGAAGCGGACGCTGAAGCCTATGCCATTGAGGCTATTCAAAAACAGCTGCAAGCCAGCCCCGAATACATTGAGCTGCAAAAGGTCGAACGTTGGGACGGCCAGTTCCCCCAGGTTATGGGCGAAACAGTCAACCCCTTTGTAACAGTCAATTAACGAATCAAAAAAGTCCCTGGAAGCTGTAGCTTCCAGGGACTTTTTTATTGGGGTGGATACCCTGCAGATGTCTTATAGGTTCTGGAAATCCAGGGTAACAGTACCGTCCTCATTGTAGTGGACCGCTTCCTTATCCAGGAAGAATTTATCCACCGCTTCAAAGTAGGCAGCCATGGAGGGGAAATCCAACTTAGCGGTAGCAACTACCTCCTTGCCCAACCGGGCCTCCTCCTGAAGCAGAGCCTCCACCATCAGAAGCTGGTACTGAGCCGACAGCACCAAAGCGCTCTCCGGGTCGGCAATCTGGTAGTCAGCGCCATGACCAACACCCTTGGCTCCGGAACAGTAAGGCTGTACTGTAGCCATCACGGCCGATACATCTCCCATATCGGTGCAGCCGGTGCTGCGGGGACGGAAGACCAGGTGGTCCTCACCAAAAGCCTCCCGGACTACCTGACAGGTGAGATCATACAGAGAGGGCTGATTGACCAGAGGAGTATAGCCTGGGCGGTCACACAGCCGGACATTGGCTCCCAAAGAAGCCGCCGAAGCAGCCAGAGCCCGGTTTACCTTGTTGTTGGTCTTGGCAATGGCATCCAAAGTGGAGCCACGCACATAGCTCTCTACCCGCACATCATTGGGGATGGCATTGACCGCGTCTCCACCCTTGGTGATAATGGGATGGAACCGAATGGTGTCCTGCTCCCGGAAGGTTTCACGCAAAGCGTTGACTGCTCCCAGGGCCTGGGTAGCGGCATAGAGGGCATTGACTCCCAGGTGAGGAGCTCCGCCCGCGTGGGCCGCCACACCCTCAAAATAAATATTCTTGGTCACACAGCCGTTGCTGCCTGGGGTAATGGAGATACAGGGCTTATCCCCCGAAGCGGTATGTACCAGCAAAGCGATGTCACAACCATCCATATAACCCCGGTACATAAACTCCACTTTTCCACCAAAATATTTGATAATTCCCTGCCGGCGCAGCTCCTCCCGGAAACCAATCTCAATGAGTTCCTCTGCGGGTACTGCCATCAGCCGGATAGAGCCGCTCATACCATCCAGTACACCGGGCTCCTTAAGGGCGGCAGCGATGCCCAGGAGAGCAGCTGCTTGGGCATTGTGGCCACAGGCGTGAACATAGCCGGTCTCCGGGTCACATTCCGGGTGATTGGTCACAATCAGGGAATCCATCTCTCCCATAATCAACACCTTGGGGCCCGACCGTCCAGTATCCAGATCGGTATAAAAACCAGGAATATTACCCGCCATGGTAAGCTGATATCCCAACTTCTCAAATTCAGTTTTCAAATATTCATTGGTTTTCCACTCCCGATACCCAGTTTCGGGATGTTTCCAGATATGCCGCTCCGCCTGAAACATTAGTTCCCGCTGAGCCGCTACGGCTTCTTTCAACTGACGGATTCGCTTTTCCTGCAACATGCTCCTTCTCTCCTTTAAAATATAAGATGTTTGTTCTATTACCCTGCTTTACATCCCTGCTACACACAAAACATTTTTCATGCTTTTCTCATTATAACACGTTAAATGAGAAAAGGAAACCACATAAAAAAACCGGAAAAACAGCTTTTCAAGTTGTTTTTCCGGTTAAACAGGTCAGTTTTCCATTCGCCGCGCTTCTTCCATCCGCCGCAGTTGCGCCGCGTTAATATGCACCTTTCCTTTTATGATGGAAACCAGATTTTCCTTCTTCAGCCGCTCAATAGCCCGGTTGACCGAACGGACATCCACCCCCAAAAAATCAGCCATATTTTGTCGGCTCTCATCAATGCGAACCGGGCCTTCATATCCCTCAGGATAGCTGGTGGCATACAAATGGCAAGAGTATAACAAATAAGTAATAGCCGCATGGTACAGACTGTGAACACCACACTCCGCCAATAATTTGGTAGTGCTATACAGGCGCTGAATAAATCTTCGACCAGCAGCATACAAAAAATCCGAATGAGAAGTAACAAGTTCTTTGGCATCCTCTGCTGAAAGACATGCTGCTACAACCTGGTTATGGGCAATAATGGTAAATTCCGCCTCAATCCCCGGGGCAATGATTCCATAAAATCCAACCACATCTCCTCGGGCAATCTTGGAACAGGCCAACCGCTGACCAGAGTCGTAATCGTTCATTACATCAGCGACGCCCTCTAAAATAACATAGAAATTTTCGTCCTTTTCCCCGGAGACAACCAATGGCTCACCTTTTTGAAAGATGCGTATCTCCATTTTTGCCATCTGCTTACCAGTAAGGTCAGAAAAAAGCCAGGCGACTTCCCCATGGCCCGCTAAATATTCCTGAAGATTCATTTCATCCACCTCCTAAACCATTTATATCCGACTAGTTATTACCGCATTTTATTTTACCACCCAAATAATAAATTTTCTACTAAATTCAAAAAAATTAACAAAATGTCAAACAAATTGTTGCTGCTGTTAAATTTCTATTTACTGGATACCATTTTTTGTCTTTCCTGGACATACAGCCCCTTTATTGCACTGGTGCCCATCTTTTTTATTTTTTATGCACAGGTGTTATTTTTCTTTTCTATAACCGCATCTCAAAGCAAAAACGGCGGACTTCAGCCCGCCGTTTTTCTCATTGATTTTTCAGTTTGCGCAAAATACTACCCGGTGTAAAGGCCTGCATTCCAGGGATCTTTACCTTCATCATGGGATGGGGCGCGCAGTCGATGGTATTGCCTTCCCCATCCAGCATCTTCTCAACAGTCAAAGGCACCGGCTTATGGCCTGGTTCCAACAGCTCCAGCTGATCTCCCAGGAAAAACCGATTCCGCTGAACGAGGCACAGATATCCATCCTCATACCCATCCACCGTGGCGACAATATCCCATTCCCGCACATATCCACCGTCCCGGTAACACTGTCCCTGTTCCGGGCGGCCAAAATAGAAACCGGTGCTGTATTCCCGATGGCTAACCTTACGGGTCTCCTCTACCAGCCAGGGCTCTAAAACGTAGTGGTCCGGGTCCCGCAAATAGTGATCCACCGCCCAACGATAGGCATTGGTAATCACCGAAACATAGTAGGCAGACTTTGCCCGTCCCTCAATCTTCAGAGAGGTGATCCCCGCGTCCACCAGTTTATCAATATGCTCGATCATACAAAGATCCTTGGCATTCAGGATGTAGCTGCCCTTTTCATCCTCAAAAATAGGATAGTACTCCCCTGGGCGCTTTTCCTCCATCAAGTGATAGCCCCAACGGCAGGGTTGTGCGCATTCCCCCCGATTGGCATCCCGTCCGGTGAGATAGTTGGACAGCAGACACCGGCCGGAAAAGGACATACACATGGCTCCATGGACAAAGCACTCAATCTGCAGATCCGCCGGGGTTTTCTGACGGATCTCCCGAATCTCCTCCAAAGAGAGTTCCCGGGCCAGTACCACTCGTTTGGCTCCCATCCGGTAAAGTTCATTGGCAGTCAGATAGTTGACTACCCCTGTCTGGGTGGAGATATGCACATCCAGCTGAGGGACTACCCGTTTTGCTTCCGCCAGGATTCCCACATCCGCCACAATCAAAGCATCCACACCCGCATCGGCAGCATCCAGTAAAAAACTGGGAAGCGCCTCAATTTCATGGTTGCGGGGCAGGATGTTACAGGTCAGATAAACCTTGACCCCATGGGCATGGGCAAAGGCCACCCCCCGCCGCAGGTCATCCTGGTCAAAGTTCTGAGGGGTTGCCCGCATACCAAATTGTTTGCCCCCCAGATAGACCGCGTCGGCGCCAAACTGTACCGCCGCTACCAAACGCTCATAATCTCCCGCCGGCGCCAATACCTCCGGCCTGATCCGTTCTGTCACAGGATCGCTCCCCTCTCATTACTGTGTCTGTACGCCATGGGAATCACCCTTGGCTTTTGCGATATTCTGCTGGTGCTCCTGGAATGTCTCAGCGTAGTAGAAAGTGCCCTCCGAATCGGTCAGGAAGAAATAGTAGTTGCTGTCCTGTGGATTCAGCGCCGCCTCAATGGCTTCCAAACCTGGGCTGCAGATGGGGCCAACCGGCAAGCCATCACAGACATAAGTGTTATAGGAGTCGTACAAGTTCTGATCCGCAATATCCAGGAAAGGTTTGATATCCTGATTGACATAGAAGATGGTGACGTCTGACTGAAGCTTGGGATAGGTGCCAGGCTGACCCAGACGGTTGTGGAACACTGAGGACACCGCCCGCATCTGGGCATTGTCCGAGCATTCCTCCTGAATAATAGAGGCCAGGGTAATGGTTTCGTTCAGTGTCATATTGCGGTCCTGCATCTGAGCATAAAGCTCGTCGGTAAATACCTGCTGGAACCGGTCAAAGAATTTTTTCGCTACACTGCGCACCGCTTCCCCCTGATAAAAGTCATAGGTATCAGGGAACAGGTACCCCTCATAGGGCCGGAACCGATTGTTCTCTTCTGGAAGCATCCGCATAAATTCATAATCCAGCTCCGCGGTCTCCAAATAGGAGTGGAACTCTGAGGCGGAACAAACGCCCTTTTCCTCCAGCAGATCGGCAATCTCCCGCTGGCTCATACCCTCATAGAAGGTAATCCGTACAATATTGCTCTCTCCGGTACCAGTACGCAAAGCAATCATAATCTGATCGTAGCCCATATTGGAGTTAAAAAGATAGGTACCGGATTTAAAATCAGCGCTGTATTTCCGCAGACTGGCATAGAGCCGGAAAATAGCTGGATGGTCAATTACATTGGACTTCCCAAGCAGCCTGGCGATCTCTCCACTGCTGGCCCCCTGGGGAATGGTCACCTGAATTTCCTGATCCCGCTGGTTGAGACCAAAAAGATCGCTGGCCACATTGATGCCATAAAATGCCAATCCAATAGAACAGATAAGGCATCCCGCTACAATCAGCAGAGTATCTTTCATGGCATTGCGTTTGCTCCGGCGCCGCCGGGGGGGAGGAGTTGGTGCCGAGTCGTCCGAATAGTATTCCTCTGGCTCCAATGGATTTCTGGGCAGATCATCCTGCTGTCTGGATGCAGAAGAACGCCTGGCAGAGGCATTTTTCCTGGGCAGCGGCAGTGGCTCAATGGGCTCCTGTCTGTCATCCGAATAGTTTTGATTGTCTTTCATATTAACATGTCTCCCTTAAAGGCTTCCCCTGATAAAATATCAAGGGTTATGACAAACCGGTCCTGCTGCGGTGCCGGTTGGTGAATCGAATATAGGCGGGGGTTATCAGCAGATCCACTGGTACGTCAAAGCGTCCACGGTGCAGATGACACTGGACACAGTCTGTGTAGGTAATTCCAATTTTAAACCCCTGATAGCCGGAAAGGAACCGGTCGTAGTATCCGGAACCATATCCCAGCCGATGTCCTTGCAGATCATAGACCAAAGCGGGAACAATACAGATGCTGTGGTCAAAGTGATTCAGCTTTCTCTCCGGATTGGCCGGAGGCTCCAATACTCCAAAGGTACCTGGGGACAATTCATCCAAAGAGGCAATTTGGTAAAACTCCATATGGCGGGTTCCCTCTACACAGCGGGGCACCGCCACCTGCTTGCCTTGTCCAAGGGCGTGTTCTATTAAATGGCGGGTATCTACTTCAATGGCTGTGGATACATAACAGAGCAGCAATTTGGCTCTCCGGTACTGGCTCAAAGAAATCATTCTCCGAAAGATTTCTGTATCCCATACCCGCTTCTCCTGAGCCGGCATATGCTGTCGGAAAGATTTGGATTTTTGCCGCAGCTCTCGCTTGTATACCCGCAAATCCATTTTGGGTTTCTGCGAAATTTTTCTCAGTGTGGACACTCCTGTCTATCATAAATTGTCTGTTCAATCCAGCACGAGGGAAAGATAGGGGGCATCTCCCCCAGACAGGTCTGGCCTGTCTATCCAATGAATCATCCCAAAGGGCCGGGAATTTCCCAAGGGGAAGCAATCCCACAGCCGGAGATAATAAGTTTGTTTTTGGTAAATTTTATGGATCGCCGCCAGGGCCGGAAAGAGCAGCGACAGGGGAGCCGCGAACTCCTTCAGGTACAAACAGTCCTTCCCGGGATAGCAGAGAAGATATCCTCCAGGGAAGCTATAGACCTGCCCGCCCAGAAAGGCTGCTTCCCGGTCAGCATAGGCTAAAGCTGGCAGATCCCACCGGCCAAAAAGCTCACTGGAGGCAAAAAAGCCATTTCTCTTTTCCATCTGGTGAACCAAGGTGGACTTTGTCAGTTCCAGGGCGCTGTCCTCCCAGCTTTTCAGCTGGCTGACAGTTACGGTCTGTTCCCGAATCCCAAAGGCGGTCTGGTACCCCTGCCTCTCATAAAAGTGAAAAAGGCTGGGGGAAGCAGGCACCAGCAGGGTTGCCGCGCAGCCTCGTTCTTTTAAAATCTGATTGGTCTCGGCAAGGAGGCGGGTGCTGATCCCTCTCCCCTGGTAATCAGGATGGGTGGCTACCCCATAGATATAACAGCCGGGGAATGTTCTCTGGCCACTGGTCAGCTGGATGGGCAAAGCGAACAACATAGCGGTTACCTGGCCCTGTTCCCGGTCCAAAAAGGTATTTTCCGGCTGAAAACGATGGCCGAGAAACAAATTGATATAGTCATCTGGGTCCCCAAAACATCGCCGCCAAATTTCCCTGATCCTGGGCTTGTCCTCTTCCACTCCATTTACAATCATTGCTTTTCCTCTTGCAGTCTCGCCTGGTATTTTTCCACCATCTGGCAGGGGCCATAGGAAAGCTTGGCCTTCCGCAGTCCCTCCTCCCCCAAATCGTCCTCCCGGTTGATATAGAGGAAGCCCTCACACTGGTGGGTTACAAATTGCTGATTGATAATGGGATAGGCCCCCTGTATTTCAGGAAAGGCTTTTTCCACATGAACCACAAAGGTATCCTGAGAAAGTGGGGCACCTATAGAAAAAGCTACAACCTTTCCCTCTGTACGGATCAGGCCGCCCCGCAGCTCCAGGGCAAAGAAATGGTCAAAGGCGCTGGCCACCGCAATCTTCTCTGCCCCCAGGCTTTCGGATTTTTGGTCCTCCATCCGGGCGTACCACTCCTGGCACATCTCCCGGCACTCCTCTATATTCTCCGGTGTAATGGCTTCGTAACGCCAATCGGGGTGATCCTCTTTAAATCGATTGATATGATTGCGTTTGGCGTGGAGTTTCTTGCCAGATAAGGTAACCAGTTTTTCCCGCAGGTACAAATAGTCAAAGTTGTCCCGGCAAGCGTCAAAGAGAAAGCGGCCGGGAAAGAGCTGTTCTAGCAGCTCCTTGTTGGCGGGGGACACCGAGTGCATTAAAAAGGGATGGCCTTGACTCTGGGCATCTTCCACAAGGGCCTCCACCACCGGGCGAATGTCACCTCTGCCGGCGGGGAACAGATAGCTGGGCTTACTTTGTATCGATTTAACCAACAGGTAATCATCCATCCGGGCCAGAGAAATGTCATATTTCTGTCCCCAGTTTAGATTGTTGGAAAAACAGTACTCACTGGCCCGGGCATTGGCGGCCCAAAACAAAGGCTGTGCCCATTGGCGGTCCGCCAAAGTGATTGGTAAAAATGAAATCATGGTTCCTCCCCATACCGCCAGAGCTTCTCATCCATGGGATCTGTCACCCAGACTATCACAGACAATCTGCCAGATTGTCTGCCCAATCTGCTCCACCGGATAGGGATTTTCTCCATCGCAACAGCTTACTATCTGCCAATGCCAATGAGCGGCGGCATAGAGGGCAGCCTCCCGGCAGTGAAGCAGATAGTTAAAATTGGCCTCGTGGATATCCCGTTTGCTCTCATCTCCCCCATAGCGGTGAGAAAGCAGCTTGCGGGAGGTATTGGGGCTCATATCTAAGTAGAGCACCAGGTCCGGCTGAGGAAGCCCCAGCTTGTTATATTCAAAATCCGCCAACCAATCCAGATAGGCGTCCCAGCATTGGGGGGATTCCTTTCCCATCTGATGAACCGCGTTGGAGGTGGTATATCGGTCAGCAATTATAGTATGTCCGGTTTCATAGTCTGATTTCCAGAAATTTTGAAAACTTACATAGCGATCTACGCTATAAAAAGTAGAAGCCGCGTAAGCGTTCACCTGATCCAATGTGCCGATCTCCCCGGCCAGATACATCTTAACCAAGGTAGAAGAAGGATTGGCATAATCCGGGAAAGAAATCTTTTTGGCCGGCCATCCCTCCCGTTCCATCCGGGAGAGCAGCAGCTGGGCCTGGGTAGCTTTTCCGCTGCCGTCCAATCCATCAATGACAATCAGCGTGCCTTTTTCACGGGTCATTTGGCTGCCGCCTCCTTGAGCCGGGCATATTCCCGACGCATTTCTTCCATCCTGCCGCAGGACATTCTGCCCTCCGGACATGGCCCATTTACACAGGATGGCCCTGCCGAAACAAACAGCATCGGCGCCACCTCATAGACCAGCTGGAACATCTGCTTGGCAACCTCACGAATTTCCCATTGGGCCCGGTTACAGCACCGGTGATGGAAGAAGTTGTAGAGGGAACGAGCATTCATAGTAACAATCATCTGGGTGTCGCAGGCATTGGGGAGCACATACCGGGCATCTTCAATGGCCATTTTTTCCGCTTGCCGGCGCGCTTCTTTCTCTGGAATTCCCTGCTCCATCAAGGTATGGGTGTGTTTTTCTTTTAAAAGATCAGCCAGCGCGTTGTAACTGGCAATGGCATTATCCATTGCCTCTTTAAACAGGGCATGGGCTTTGGGGTCCGCAGCGATCTCAGGAGGGGTGACAAACTGGAAGTCCTTTTCCCGCACATATCGCTGGCTTTGCACACTGTAGGAAGCAATCCGGTGGCGGGTAATCTGTGCCAGCAGAGAACGGGATACCCCTTCGATGCCAAAAGTAAAGCTGACATGCTCCACAGGACTTTCATGGCCCATCTGGGCCAGCATCTGAACAAACTCACCCGCCTTTTCCTGGGTGAGATTTTCCATCAAGCTGTCAATGGTACTGGAGCTGTAGCAAAGTTTCGCCGCAGCGGCGACTGTTTTTTCTGGGTTTGGGGTATGCGCAAGCAATGTTACCTTGGCCATCTTTATGATCCTCCTGTATCTTCTGGGGAAATCCGGACATTTTATTTCATCTGTTATTTAAAAAATTATACCATACTCTAGACGATTTTTCCATATCCCGACGCCCTTGTTTTCATTTCGACACCGGTTGCCACCAGAGAACAAATTCCCAACCAAATGCACCGAAGCATTGGGAATCCGATCAAAAAAATCCCCTATGATCTGGGATCATAGGGGATTTTTTGTTGGGCGAATGGAGGGAAAATTATTCCTCGCAATCCAGCTCAGACAGATTGGGCGGGAAGAAAGAATTGGTGGGGAATTTCAGCCGTTTAAACAGCTGACAGGGATCATCGGTGGTGCATTCGCTCTCCTTGTCGGGAATACAGAAATCATAGGTAGGTACCATCATCTGTACAGTCCGTTCCAACTGTACAATGGTAAAGAGGCCCAATGTGACATAAACCTGTTTTTCCGGCTGACAGCAGCCAAAATTGCCTTTAAAGCAGCCACAGATTTCCTCGGGGAAGGTGATTCCACAGCACTCACAATCACAGGATTCACACAGCTTGCTGGAAAGGGCGATGGGATCAGCAACCTGCAAACAGGCTTTGGGCATATGGGTGGTGGTGCCCACTGGATTGCAGATATCGCTGCAGAACACCCGGACATTGCCTTCGCTGCCGTACAGAATGACCCGCTTGGTAAAGGTGGCAATACCTGTGGCATTGACTGGCTGAGACATGGAATTGGGATAGGCGCTCAGCCGAATCAGGAAAAAGAAGGTCATATCCACCGAGTAAAACCCTTTGTTAAAAGGTACAGGTTCTACATCTAAGTACACATTTAGAATTTCTACACTTTTTACCTTCACTGCGGCGCTGTTGTTGATCACCGGCTGTACCTGATCGGTAAAATAAACCGGTAAATCTTCCAAACAATCTTTATCGCTGCAGGAATCATAAATCCGTTTGGTATTAATGCAAACCGCTTCTTTAAAGCAGTTGGTACCAACTGCCGCCGGATTGGCCGCGTCCTTTGGAACTGCCATAAAAAATCCTCCTCTGAATCATTTTGAGGTTATACTCAATATTATTGTATGAGGTTGGGATTTTTTTGTGACCAGAAACCCCAAAGCCACCGTTTCTCTCCCCCACTGGCTCTGTCCCTTTCATTTTGCGGAAAAAAGGTCCTGTCGATTCTATGAATCGACAGGACCTTTTTTGCTGAAAAGCAAATTGGGGTGCTGTTGTTAACGCATGGTCACAAGAAGCTCTCCGGCTTTTACCGATTGCCCCTCACTGACCAAAACCTGATCAATGGTGCCGGCGATATGGGAAACCACGCTGGTTTCCATCTTCATAGCCTCAATCATCATCAAAACCTGATTGGCCTGGACCACATCCCCTGGTTTTACCAGAATTTTAGCTACGCCACCTGGTATGCTGGCTCCCACCTGGGCTTTGTTCTCCGGATCGGCCATGGGAACCTGGTGCACAGTTACCGACGCGCTGTGGTCAGCCACAGCAACATCCCGCCGGGCGCCGTTGAGCTCAAATTGCAGCTCCCGGGTGCCATCCTCATTGAGCTCCCCAGGGCCAATATACTTAATCATCAGAGTTTTACCAGTTTCAATGTTGATCTCAGCACTCTCCCCTTTGCCCAATCCCATAAAGAACACATGGCTGGGCATCCGGCTGATATCTCCATAATCGCTGCGGTGACGCAGGAAGTTTTCCATTACCTTGGGGTAGAGGCACCATCCAATCACATCCCGCAGGCTGGGATTGGGATAAAACTCCTCCAGTTTTTCCCGCACTTTATCAAAATCCACAGGGGCCAGTAGTTGGCCAGGGCGGCAGGTGATGGGAGTTTTCTCCTTCAGAACTACCCGCTGCAGTTCCTTGGGGAAGCCTCCCTGAGGCTGGCCCATCATCCCCTCAAAATAGTTGACAACCGAATCCGGGAAGGTGAGGGAAGCTCCACGCTCCACAATATTGTCGGAATCCAACCCATTCTGCACCATAAAGATAGCCATATCGCCCACCATCTTGGCGGAGGGGGTCACCTTGATAATATTCCCCAGCAGATCGTTGACTTCCTTGTATTTTTCCTTGATTTCCCCAAACTGGTGGCCCATACCCAAGCTTTCCACCTGGGGCTTCAGGTTGGTGTACTGGCCGCCGGGAATTTCATAGCGGTAAATATCGGTGACGGGATTTTTCAGGTCTGCCTCAAACTGCTGATAGAAAGGCCGTACCTCCGCCCAGTAGTCGGTCAACTGCTGCAGCTGGCCCAGATCCAGCCCAGTATCCCGGGGCTGTCCCTCCAGGGCCGCCACAAGAGAGTTGAGGGAGGGCTGGCTGGTGAGGGAGGCCATACTGCTGATTGCGGTATCCACAATATCCACGCCGGCCTCACAGGCCATGAGCAACGCGGCGATCTGATTGCCGCTGGTGTCGTGGGTGTGGAGATGGATAGGCAATCCCACCTCCCCTTTCAGGGTCTCCACCAGCTTTTTGGCGGCGTAGGGTTTGAGCAGGCCAGCCATATCCTTAATGCAGAGGATATGGGCACCCCGGCGCTCCAGCTCCCTGGCCAGCTTCACATAGTATTCCAGGGGGTATTTGTCCTCTTTGGGATTTAAAATATCCCCGGTATAACAGATACAGGCTTCGGCCACCTTACCTTGGGAGGCCACTTCCTCCAGGGCCAGTTCCATATTGGGCAGCCAGTTGAAAGCGTCAAAAATCCGGAAGATATCAATACCACTGCGGGCCGCCTCCTGGATAAAGGCCCGGATCACATTGTCTGGGTAATTGGTGTAGCCTACGGCGTTGGCCCCTCGGAACAACATCTGGAAAGGAATGTTGGGAATCCGGCGGCGCAAGGTGTCCAACCGCTCCCAGGGGGACTCGTGGAGGAACCGGTAGGCCACATCGAAGGTAGCTCCCCCCCACATCTCCAAGGAAAAGGCGTCAGAAAGAATATGGGAAGTGCCCTCAGCGATTCGAACCAGATCATGGGTCCGCACCCGGGTGGCCAGCAGGGATTGGTGGGCATCCCGGAAAGTGGTGTCGGTAACCAGAAGTTTTTTCTGCCCCAGAATCCAGTTTTGCAGCCCCTTGGGACCCTGGGAGTCCAGAATGGCCTTAACTCCCTCTGGCGCCGGGCCCTCAAACCGGGGAACCGGTGGTTCCTCAAAAGGCCCCTTCTCCATTTCCGGGTGCTGATTGACAATAATATCCCCAATGTATTTGAGCACCTTGGTAGCTCTGTCTTTAGACTCCTTCATATTAAAGAGGGAGGGGGTCTCGTCAATAAACTTGGTATGGCATCCCCCAGCCAGGAATACTGGATGGGAAAGGATATTGTTGATAAAGGAGATGTTGGTCTTTACCCCTCGAATCCGAATCTCAGCGATGGAGCGGAGCGCTTTCCGGACAGCCCCCTCAAAAGTGCGGTCATAGGTGGTGATTTTCACCAGCAGGCTGTCATAGTAGGGGGTGATTTCCGCTCCGGTAAAGGCGTTGCCCGCATCCAGACGGACGCCAAAGCCGCCGCCGGAACGGTAGGTGGTGATTTTTCCAATGTCGGGAGCGAAGTTGTTGTGGGGATCCTCGGTGGTAATCCGGCACTGGATGGCATAGCCCCGGGACTGGACATCCTCTTGGCTGGAAATACCAATTTCCGGGTCAGAGAGAGAACAACCCTTGGCCACGCTGATCTGGGCTTTAACCAGATCGATGCCGGTAACCATTTCGGTGACCGTGTGTTCCACCTGAATCCGGGGGTTCATCTCGATAAAATAATGGTGTCCCTCCCGGTCCACCAGAAATTCCACAGTGCCCGCGTTGACATAGCCCACTGCCCGGGCAATTTTTAAAGCGTCCCCATAGATCCGTTCCCGCACCTGCTGGGGCACCGAAAAGGCCGGAGTGAATTCCACTACCTTCTGATAGCGGCGCTGTACCGAACAGTCCCGCTCATAGAGATGCACCACATTGCCATAGCTGTCGGCCAGGATCTGCACCTCAATGTGCTTAGGCTCCTCGAGGAATTTTTCCATAAAGATATCCTCGCTGCCAAAGGCCTTCCGAGCCTCATTTTTTACCATCTCCCAGGCGGGTGGCAGCTCTTCGGGACGGTTGACCCGCCGCATTCCCCGGCCGCCACCACCGGCGGCAGCCTTTAAAATAACCGGATAGCCAAATTCCTCTCCCTTGGCTCTGGCCTCTTCCAAAGACGCCAGAGGGCGGGTTGTGCCGGGAATGATGGGCACACCCGCTGTAATAGCCAGAGCTTTGGCATTGAGTTTATCCCCCATCTGGGCCAATACCGAAGAGGGTGGGCCAATAAAGAGGATGCCGTTTTTCTCACAGGCTTTGGCAAACTCAGCGTTTTCCGAGAGGAAGCCATAGCCTGGGTGAATGGCATCCACCCCTTTACGCTTGGCCAGTTTGATAATTTCACCAATATCCAAATAGGCCCCCAAAGGGCTTTTATTCTCACCGATCAGATAGGCTTCATCCGCTTTGGTGCGGAACAGATTGAATTTATCCTCTTTGGAATAGATGGCCACCGTTTTGATCCCCATATCGGAGCAGGCGCGAAATACCCGGATGGCAATTTCTCCCCGGTTGGCCACTAAGACCTTTTTAATTTCCCGTTTTTGCATGTAAAACACCTCTGCAATTCATTCAGGTCGTCTTATTGTATCATGTTTTTTGAAGGAATCCTAGGCTGGAATTGCACGATTTTACCGGTGTTTTTTTCTTTTTTATGGTATTATTGCATATATACGGTGTATTTTCAGTCTTAAAATGAAGTTTTTATTTTATTTTTTTGCATTTTTCTCCTTTCTTTGGCACACTTTACCAAATGAGGGAACGCCTTGGAATATGCACTCATTTCTATCTTTTCATGCAAAAAGTGCCAGCTGACGCTGGCACTTTTCTATTCCTTTGTTGTAGTTGTCTGGAGACTCATTAGGCTGCTTTTGTAATTGGCGTCCAATTCCTGATAGTAGGCTGTAATAAAGTTTAAGAAGGACTGGGAAAGAGGGCTGAACTTCCGATATTTGGGCCAGCTGACATAGAGCTGCCGAAAACAAACCGGATCGGAAATGTTGACCAGCTTCATTTTACGGGGATCAGGCCTTCCCCAGGTGACCGATGGATAGAAGGTAATGCCATACCCACTGGCCACCAAGTTCCGCACCGTCACCGGGTCGTCGCTTTCAATCACCGGCTTAATCACTACACCGCTTTCATTGCAATACCAGTCCATAGTTTTGCGCAATCCCAAAGTTGGTTTGAGAGAAATAAAGTGTTCCCACCGCACATCTTTCAGATGTACCGATTTGTAGTGGGCCAATGGGTGGTCCAAAGGCACCGCCAGACACACCTCCTCGGTAATCAGCAAGCGGCTGTTGGGCTGGGCTTTCTCGTACAGGGAGGAATAAACCGTAAAGTCCGATTCTCCTTCCGATGTGCCCTTCTGCTCATACTGCTGGGTCAGAAAGGTGACATCGGGATGGATAGCCTTAAAATTTTTAATCAGATAGGGCAGTTGCAGGGAGGAGGCCAAAAAGGTCAGCCGCAGGGTATTCTCGGTCTTTTGAGCAGAGAGGCGGACCTCATTTTGGGCATCCTCTAAAATAGCCAGCGCCTCGCTGACCTTAATGAGAAAGGCCTCTCCCGTCTTGTTGAGGTAGATATTCCGTCCCCGCCTGTCAAACAGTTCGGTTCCCAGCTCAGTTTCCAGCTGTTTTAAGGATTTGGTCAGCGCGGGCTGGGCGATCATCAATTCCTGGGCGGCCTTGGTCACATGCTGCAGCTCAGCGGTCTTTTTAAAATATTGCAGCTGGCGTAAATCCATGCAAATTCTCCCATTCATACTTTTTATTATCAATATATATTGTATCTTGTCTTATTATATATGGATTTGCCATAAATGACAAGAGGACTGTTGGTGTTTTTGCCAAACAGTCGCTTTGTAATATATTTATAGTTATTAATACTTTATTTATATCTATTAGACAGTATAAAATCAGCCATTATAATAAAAAACAATTCCACAAAATGGTTTTTTGTGTTGTTTGTGGCAAATTTCAATTGTGAGGAGAGAAAGAAAATGAAAGAGAGCATTTTGGTGAAAACGTCAGATCTCCACACCACCTTTGATACCAAACAGTGGATTGGTATGGCAGCGGTGGCTGTGGATATTCTGATTTTATTTGTCGCCCATCAGATTCTGGGATGGAGCGCCAGCAACCTGACTCTGTTGATTTTGGGCCTGGTTTCCATTCTGTTTATTTTTGAGCTGGTTCCCATCGCCATCGCCGCTTTGGGTGTTCCGGTAGCTCTGTGGTATACCGGTGTTTTGTCAGCCGACAGTATTTTTTCCGGCTTTTCCGACTCTACCGTTATCATCTTCGGCGGCATGTTTGTAGTGGGCGGCGCCATGTTCTCCACCGGCATTGTAGACATTATCGGTGAGAAAATGGCCAAAGTGGCAGGTAAAAGCGAAAGCGCCGCCATGCTGGGCGTTATGATTATGAGTGCTGGACTGTCCTCCATGCTCAGCAACACTGGTACTGTAGCAGTGCTGCTGCCTATCTGTGTCGGCTTTTCCAAGTCAGTGGGATGCAGCCGTACCCGCCTGCTGATGCCTCTGGCATTCTCCTGCAGCCTAGGTGGACTGATCTCACTGGTAGGTACCCCTCCCAATACTCTGGTTATGAAGCCTGGCGGATACCGCTTCAACGACTATGTAAAGGCCGGTCTTCCCTTGCTTTTCCTCTGCTATCTGACCACTTTGGTCATCGTCCCCATCTTCTGGCCGCTGTATTCCTAAATCAGCATAAGAAAAGAGCCCTCCCAGGAGGGCCCTTTCTTAATAGGCGGCTTACACCACCAGAACATCGGTAAAACCATAGGAGAGAGCAATCTGCCGCAGTTCTTCCATCAGGCTGTCATCGGGAACCGGAAAACTCTTATAGGGTTCCCGCACCCCCCAGGGGCGAAACCGAATCAGCTTGTAACGGATGGAGGTTGTTTTCAGGTAGGGAGAAAGCATTTTGCAAACCTCCCGTACCGTCTCCTGGTTGGGCAGCTCTCCGGGGATGACCACTGTGCGGATCTCAGGCAATTTCCCCTGGGAGGCCAGCCAACGGGCATTGGCCAGCACCAGGTCGTTGTCCTTTCCAGTAAGGCGGATATGAGCCTGGCGGTCAAAGCATTTGAGGTCCAGCATGACACCGTCACAGACCGCCATCAAATCGTCTGCCTGGGAAAAGTCCAGGGTACCGTTGCTGTCCACCAGGTTGGTAAGTCCCCGCTCCCGGGTTATCTTAAACAGCTGGGTCATAAAGTCGGCGTAAAGGGTACATTCCCCGCCGGAGCAGGTGATTCCCCGAATAAAGGGGCGGTTTTGCTCCACCCGGTCCAGAACCTCTTCCACCGTCATCTCCCGCACCTTGGGAGAGCTGTTGTGGGGACAGACCTTAAGGCAGCTGTCACACCCCACACAGAGGTCCTCCCGCCAAAGGATTTCACCATGCTCCAGGCGCAGCGCCCCTACTGGGCAGTGGCTGACACAGGCCCCACACTTTTGGCAGAGGGAGATGGTTTCGGGATTGTGGCAATAAAGGCAAGAGAAGGGACAGCCCTGAAAAAAGATGGCGGTTCGGTTGCCGTCCCCATCCACTACACTGTGGTCGATGATCTTGTTGACCGGCGCTCTCATAAACTTCTCACCTTACGGTCGAGAATATGGGAGTTGTGCACCGCTCCCATACCCAGAACCACAGTGTCATTGACCACCTGTTGGTTCTGTTCCAGCTTGGCGATATCGGACTTTTTCACCAGATAGCCGGTGATACGGATGACATCGCTGTCGGAGGAATAGGTGGAGAAGTAACGGATCCCCACCTGGAAAGAGCCTTTGATAATATCCAGAATCGCCGCGGGATTGCGGGAGGAGGTGATGTCAAAGGGGAAGATATCTCCGGTGCCAGAGGGGAAATATTTGTGGAAGAGGCCAGCCTGACGCAGATGGTCATAGAGGGGGATCTCCTCGCCAATGGCAATACGGGTACCGGGGCTGGTGCCTTTGTCGGTTTCAATTCCCACCTGAGCGTGGAGCATAAAGCTGCCATTCCAGAACTCACAGTAGGGGTTCTTGTGGCTGTTGACCCGGGCCTGGATAAGATTCATGATCTCCACACCCAGAGCGTCAGCATCCTTGCTGTGGCCGAACCGGTCGGTACGGCCCTCTTTTTCCATCAGGGTGTTGACACACTCGCACATACCCACCATACCAAAGAGACCATTAAAGCGCTCCCGGTAAATGAGTCCCTCTTTTACCAGGAAGTTGCAGGTAAAGAAAGGGGTCTCCTCCACCAGGAAACGGATTTTGGCGTCCATAAACTGGCACATTACATCAATGGTGTGGGGCAGTACCCGCTCCATAAAGTCTTTTTTGTTCTCAGCGGCCAAAGCAATTTTGCTGAGGATCAGACGGGTCAGAGTATAGGCGCCGCCCGCTACCGGCAAACCGTTGTAGCAGCTGGCGATACCATAATCCTCACCCAGCTCAGAGAGGAACATCTGGTGGTTGGCAAAGCTGGGCTTGGCGCAGTCCAGAGCCGCCTCCACACAGGCTACAGCGAAATCATCAGGGGTGATAGCGGGGTCGTACAGCAAAGTCAGGTTGGGGGTGGAGTTTTGCAGTTCCCGCTCACACTCCAGAATAATCCGGCCAGCCCGGGTGGCCTCGGGGCCAATGTTGCCATGGCAGAAGGAGTCGGTCACTGTCCGGTCAATCTGCAGCAAAAATCCTTTGATGAGGGTTTTGGCCTCGGCCTCATCGGTAATAAAGGGGTCCAGCAGCTTGTCAATCCGCCCGATATAGACGGGGAAATGGGTCACCGAGGGAACGTGATGATAGAGAATCAGCAGATTGGTAATGGCCTCATGGAGGGTCTTGGGGGGATCGAGCCGTAAAAACTCACTGCCCTGTCTGAAGAACTTCTCATAGTCAGGGAGAATATACCGGGGGCTGTAGGGGGCATGTCCCTCATTCAAATCGCAGATCAGCCCATCCCGCCACATTTGGTAGTACTCCTCCGGTACGCCGGGGGTCACCAAAATGTTTTCCGCGGCCTTGGCCAGACTCATCATAGTCTGCTCATGGGTCAAGGTGGGGTTTTGAATAATATTGCGTACTTCTTGTTGTTTCTGTTCCAAAATCTCCATAAGAATACCTCCCGTTTGGCTTTCTGTCTGGGTCTGTGATCTTTACCGGTCAAAAAGGCTTGAGAAGCCTCTCTCTGGTTTTATTCTAGCACAGGGAAACTGTCAAAATAAATGACAGTTGTCATTTTATTGCACAGTTTTTCCAAAAAGCACAAGATTCCCTGTTTTTCTCATGGAAGCTCCTTGCCAAACGGGAATTTTCCAGTACAATAAAATTAAAAGACTCATTTTATAGCAATGGGTAAAAAGGAGGTTTTCCCGCCATGGCCCCCACTTTTCAGGAGACGCTTTTCTCTATTTTACAAACCGCTTTTTCCCAAACCTACACCTGTGCCGGGGCCAAAAAGGTATTTACCCCCTACACCTCCCCGCAGATCCGGATACTGAACCTGCGGCAGGGCGCCCAATGTATTGCCGGAGGCCTGCCGGTGGAAAAAATCCATCTGTTGGTGGCCGGGAAGTGCTATATCCTGAAATATTCAGTAGATGGGAAAAGCATCATTGCTGACACCATGTATCCAGTACAGCTCTTTGGCCTCTATGAACTTCTCCAGGGCTCGCCCACCTATGAAGCCACTGTAACAGCCGCTTCAGAATGTGTTTTGCTGGAGCTTCCCGCAGGGGCTTTCCGACAGGCCCTCTATGAAAATATCTCCATCGCTTTGCTTACCCTGGAATATCTGGCCGGGATGGTACAGCACAATTTCCGGCGCAATGACCGCAATCTTCTAAACAGCGGCATGGAAAATCTGCTGCTCTATATTCACCAGTACTGTACCGGCAAGCGGCTTCCCACTATCCTGCCGGTGGAGAGAAAGATCATGTCAGAGGAACTGGGGATCAATCTGCGCACCCTCTACCGGTATATTAACCGGCTCAAAGAGGAGGGCCTTATCTCGATCCAAAAGGGAAAAATCCAGGTGACTTCGGAGGAGTTCCGGCGGCTGGATCAAATTGTCTCAGAAATTAGTTTGGATACAGGATCTGCCCTCTAAAAATTTTACAGTATAATGAAACAGGCCTGCCCGATAGGGCAGGCCTGTTTTCGGCTTAGTCATCCTCCCGAAAGAAGATTTCTCCCTGGGGAGTCATGGATTCTATAATAGCCAGAGATTTCAAAGGAATCCCCATCTGTCGAATTCTCTGGCCTCCCTCCTGAAATCCCTTTTCAATTACAATGCCCGCGCCGGCCAGCTGGGCCCCCGACTGGCTTACCACATCAATGAGGCCCAGCAGGGCGTTGCCCTTGGCCAAAAAGTCATCCAGAATCAAAACCCGGTCCTCAGGGGTTAAAAACTCTTTGGCCACCCGGATTTCATAGGTCTTTTTATGGGTAAAAGACTCCACCTGGCTGGCGTAAACCTCTCCGGAAATATTCTGGGTAGCATGTTTTTTGGCGAATACCACCGGCACCCCAAAATATCGGGCTGTAATACAGGCAATACCAATTCCCGATGCCTCAATGGTCAGAATTTTGGTAACCCCCCGATCTCCAAAAAGGCGAAAAAACTCCTGGCCAATTTCTTCAAACAACCCAATATCCATCTGATGGTTCAGAAAGCTGTCAACCTTTAAAATATTGCCCTCTTTCACCTTGCCGTCCCTGCGAATTCGCTCTTTTAACTGTTCCATTTCTTTCCCCCACTTTGCCCTTTGGGCCAGTCATCTGCAAAATACACCATTATTCTACCAAAAAATCTCTTTTCTGTCACTGAAAATGGCACAAGAAACAAGGATTAAGCCAAACCAAAAATTCTGGCAATCAAGGTAGTCCCTATACAGGTTGTCATACCAATGGCGGTGGGAATGCCAATGGCCAAAAGGGTCCATTTTACACTTTTGGTCTCCTTGTAAATAGTCAGGCAGGTGGTGGAACAGGGCCAATGCATGAGAGAGAACAATATGGTGTTCAAGGCGGTCAGCCAGGTCCAGCCCTGAGCGGTCAACAGTTGATGCAGCTGACTGAGATTTTCCGTTTGGTTGAGGGTACCAGCTGAGAGGTAGGTCATCACCATAATGGGAATGACAATTTCATTGGCGGGAAACCCCAAAATAAAGGCCAGCAGAATCACGCCATCCAGCCCCATAACCCGCCCTAGGGGATCCAAAAAGCCGCTGCACAGAGTCAGCAGGCTCTCCCCTCCAACAGACAAGTTGGCCATCAGCCAGATGACCATGCCCGCCGGTGCCGCAATGACTACTGCCCGGCCCAGCACATACAGGGTACGGTCAAATACCGACCGTACAATGACCCGGCCAACCTGGGGACGGCGGTAAGGCGGCAATTCCAGGGCGAATGAGGAGGGAACCCCTTTCAGCAAGGTGTGGGAAAGGAGTTTGGACACTCCAAAAGTTACTCCCACCCCCAGTACAATAACCCCTGTCAACATCAAGGTAGAAACCAGAGAACCTGCCGGCTGTGTAAGACCTGCGGTAAAGAAAATGGTAATCAAGGTAATCAGGGTGGGAAACCGGCCATTGCAGGGTACAAAACTATTGGTAAGAATGGCGATGAGCCGCTCTCGTGGGGAGTCGATAATCCTGCAGCCCACTACTCCCGCTGCGTTACAGCCAAATCCCATACACATAGTTAACGATTGCTTTCCACAGGCACACGCCCTTTGAAAACAGCGGTCCAGGTTAAATGCCACCCTAGGCAGATAACCAAAATCCTCCAGCAGGGTAAAAAGCGGAAAGAAAATAGCCATCGGTGGCAGCATAACCGATACCACCCACGCCAAAACCCTGTACATTCCCAATACTACCAGACCATGAAGCCAATCGGGAGCTCCCAAAGAAACAAAGAGAGCAGTCAGGTGATCCTGAAAGGAAAAAAGAAAATCCGACAGCAGCTGGGAAGGGTAATTGGCTCCAGTGATAGTCAGCCATAAAATACCCGCCAACAGAAGCAGCATAATGGGGATTCCCGTTTTCCGACTGGTAAACAAAAGATCTAATTTACGGTCCAAAGCGGCGGCGCGGCTCTCCTGGCGAGTTACCACCCCCTGGCACAGTTCCTCAGCTGTCTCCACAAGGGACCCAACAATTCTGTCGGGAAGTTCCTGCTGTCCAATCCCTTCCTTTGCTAAAACCTCACAGGAAGATGCCACTGCCTGCTTTACCACTGGGTCTTTTGAAACAGGCTGAGGCAGTGCCTGGTCCAACTCCCGAAGCAGGCTTTTCTCCCCCTCCAACAGGCGAAGGGCAGCCCATCGGCTGTCTGTCTTTCCCTCCAACAGAGGGGCTACAACAGGTTGTATCCGGGCAACGGCCGCCTCAATGGCGGCGGGATAGGCCACCTGGCATGGCGTAGCCAAGTAGCGGGGCGTGGAAACTTCCTCCACCCGCTCCATGAGCTCTTCCATCCCCCGCCGACTACGGGCTGTCACCCCTACCACCGGAACTCCCAAACGTTTTTCCAGCAGAGGTAAATCCAGCTGGATTTTTTTCTTTTTGGCCTCATCCATTAAATTGACACAGACCACTACCCGATGGGTAACCTCTAAAATTTGCAGTACCAGATTTAAATTGCGTTCCAAACAGGTGGCGTCACAAACCACTACAACACCATCTGGCTTTCCAAAACAGACAAAATTCCGGGCCACTTCTTCCTCCGCTGAGTGAGCCATCAAAGAATATGTGCCTGGAATATCCACCAAAATGTAATCCCGTCCCCGATATGTATGCCGTCCCTGCACATTGGCAACGGTTTTTCCCGGCCAATTGCCAGTATGCTGATGCAGCCCTGTCAGCTGATTAAATACTGTACTTTTCCCCACATTGGGGTTTCCAGCCAGGGCGATGATTCGATCCCGGGGAGATTGTTTCTCCAAAATCAGCCCCCGATCCACCGCCCGCAAGCCGGTAGAATCCGCAGTCAGACCCATTCTCATCCCTCTTTCTATAAAATAGTTGGGTGAAAGAGAATTCTTTCACCCAATGATGTAACTGTTCTTTACAAGGTCTCCACCAAAATCCGGCAGGCATCCTGCTGACGCAGAGCAATAACCGCTCCACGTATTTGGTAGGCACAGGGGTCTCCCAAGGGACTGGCTTGCAGACGTTTGACCTCTGTACCAGGAATTAAGCCTATATCCTGTAGTCGCCGGCGCATTCCACCCACTCCGTTATTTTGAAAGACCTTCCCTTTCTGCCCCTCTGTCAGTTCGGACAGCGCAAGCATATGTTTCATGGGCTAAAGCTCCTTCTTTCTTTTTCTCGGTCAGGAAAATAAATTCCTGTTACTATCCTATTTTGACCATGGCAAATAAGTTACACCTGCCAGCGGCTTATTTCAATAACCAGAACAGGCCTCCAGCCATTTGGCTGGAGGCCTGTTTGTATCAATCCCCATAGGTATTTCTCAATATCTCAATAAACTCCTGGGCAATGGCGCCCAAAGAATAATTTTTCAAAAAAATCACACCCATCTCTGGCGCCGGCAGGGAACCGTCTTCTTCTTTGAACGGAACCGACACAATGCCAAATAGTTCTTCCTGATTTTCTGCAGACCGGGTACCCAAAGTAAAACAGTCGGTATTGCAAAGGATATTGTGGAGAGAAGCCCGGTCATATACCCATACCAAACGGGAATTCCCCTCAAAATCCCTGAGTCCCCCATAAATGTCTAAAGGCTCGCCAGATTGTGAAGCCCGGCTTCCATACCGAACCATTGGATATCCAGACAAATCTTCTTTGGTCAGGGGCCGATTTTTCCCCAGCAGAGGATGCCCTCGACGAAGAATAATCTGCCTGCGCAAATTACAAATTGGCTGGTAAAGGATTCCTTTGTTCTCCAAACGGCTCAAAGCCTCCCGCCGGTCTTCTCCCGGCAGGTAAATTACTCCAATTTCAGCGTTATGGGCATAGACATCCTGTACCGTCTGCCGGTTATCCGATTCTATAATCGAAAAGGAATAGCTCTCCTCCCCCTCATACCGGTGGTATAGCTTGAGAAATCCATCCATAACCAGCGGGGAGCGAATGGTGGAAATCCGAAACCGATGCTCCCCCTCACGTTGGGGCTGATACAGGGCAGTGAGGGTATCCATCTGCTGCAAAATCTCCCGTCCCCGCTGGATGAAAATTTCTCCCTCAGGGGTGGGAGTAACCCCATCCGGTCCCCTGGTAAACAGGGTAATCCCCAATTCCTGCTCCAATTCCTTGATGATTTTACTCAAATGGGGCTGGGAGACAAAAAGCACTTGTGCCGCTTTGGAAATAGAGCCGCAGCTCTCCACCGCCGCCGCGTAACGAAGTTGTTGAAGATTCATAAATTTTCTCACCCTCTTTTAACAAAACTTCTATAACAAAAGGTCATATCCCCATAGCCAGAAACCATTACCACAACTAGTCTATCTTTTGCTATTATAAAAGACAGAGGATACAGGTGTCAAATACGCCCACCTTCCTTTGGAAAGGAGCAAAAACATGGAATTGGAACAAACTTTTACCCAAGCTTTAGAATATGGACGGCAATATATTTCCGGGGGGCAGGTGGCCACTTATATACCCGAACTGGCCAAGGCAGACCCCAACTGGCTGGCGGTATGTGCCGTAACCACCGACCTGCAAAGCTATGCCTATGGCAACGCAGGGCAGAAATTTACCCTGCAAAGCATTGCCAAGGTGATCTCACTGATTCTGGCTTTGGAATCGGTTGGTGAGGACGTAGTATTCAGCAAGGTGGGGATGGAACCCACCGGCGACCCCTTTAACTCCATTGTCAAACTGGAAAAGGTCAGCACCCACACTCCTTACAATCCCATGATCAACGCCGGAGCCATCTCGGTTGCCACCAATATTCCCGGCGCCACATTGGAACAGCGCTTTGATAACTTTTTACAGTTTACCCGCAAAATCTGTGGAAATGAGGACATTTCCCTGAGTTTTGAAACCTATCTGTCTGAAAAGCGCACCGGGGACCGGAACCGAGCCCTGGCCTATATGATGAAAAGCGGCGGTGTTCTCACTGGTTCGGTAGAGGAACACCTGGACTTGTACTTTATGATCTGCTCGGTGCTGGCCACCTGTCGGGATATCGCTTTTTTGGGCGCGGTACTTGCCAACAATGGAATCCATCCCCAAACAGGAGAGCAACTGGTGAGCCCGCGTCATCTGAAAATTGTCCGTTCCCTGATGGTCACCTGTGGCATGTATGATGCCTCCGGCTACTTTGCCACCATGGTGGGCCTGCCCTCTAAAAGCGGCGTGGGCGGCGGCATTGTTTCGGTGGTGCCCAATGTTATGGGAATCGGCGTCTTTGGCCCGGCCCTGGATGAGAGAGGTAACAGCATTGGCGGTGTGAAAATTTTAGAGTACCTTTCGGAACAGCTCAACCTCAGTATGTTTTAAAATTCACTTGACTCCGGGCACGCCCAACCAAAAAGAATTTTACCATTGGTTTTTCCCATTGTTGAATTCATCACTGAGAGGTGAAAAAAATGGAATACCAGAAAATCAATTCCACCACAATTGACCAGTGGTGCCAGGATGGATGGGAATGGGGCCAACCCATTTCTCATATTGTGTATGAAAAGGCGCAGCAGGGACAATGGGAGGTATATCTGACTCCCACAAAGCCGGTTCCCCACCATTGGTTTGGGGATCTGTCCGGCAAAAAACTGTTGGGACTTGCCAGTGGAGGTGGACAGCAAATCCCCATCTTTTCCGCTTTGGGAGCCCAATGTACCGTTTTGGATTATTCCCAACGGCAGTGTGAAAGCGAACAACTGGTTGCCCAAAGAGAAGGTTACCAAGTTAAAATCATCCAGGGGGATATGACCCAGCCGCTTCCCTTTCCCGATGACACCTTTGACATTATTTTTCATCCGGTATCCAACTGTTATGTGGAAAAGGTGGAGCCTATTTTCCAGGAGTGCTTTCGGGTGCTGAAAAAAGGTGGGATACTGCTTGGGGGATATGACACTGGAATCAATTTTGCCTTTGATGAAAACCAGGAACGGCTGGCCTACCCGCTGCCATTTAATCCCCTAAAAGATAAACAGCTATATGAGGATTCCATTGCCAACAACTGGGGAATTCAGTTCTCCCACACATTAGAGGAACAGCTTGGCGGACAGCTGCAGGCAGGCTTTCGCCTGACCCACTTATATGAGGATACCAACAGCGAGGGCAATTTACGCAAATACAATATTCCCTCCTTTGTAGCTGTGCGTGCCATCAAGTAGCCCCTGTTTGTAACCCAAAACACCTTCTGACTGTATACACCCCAGTCAGAAGGTGTTTTATACTTTAGTTGATGCCTAACACAAGCTTTTTCCCTATGCCAAAACGATAAGATTCCAGCAGATTCATTGTTGCACCTCGCCAAAAATTTCACCACACTTTCCCCTTTCCTTGACAGTATTCCCAAAATCCCCTTACAATAGGGTATAAGTGAGGTGATTTCATGACAAAACAAGAGGTACTTGGCACAATTGATGAAAAAGGGCCACTGTTTTGTGAGCTCAGTGACGCCATCTGGGAGCAGCCGGAAACCGCCTTTCAGGAGGACTATGCTGCCGGGCTCCTCTGTCAGCCGTTGGAGGAACAGGGATTTGCTGTCACCAGAGGGCTGGCGGGGATTGCCACCGCTTTCTGCGGCAGATATGGCAGCGGAAAGCCTGTGATTGGTATTTTGGGAGAGTTTGATGCCCTGTCCGGACTCAGCCAAAAGGCTGATGTCACCCAGAAAGAGGCCTTGCATCCTGGCGCCCCCGGCCATGGCTGCGGACACAATCTGCTGGGTGCCGGCGCGTTGGCGGCAGCGGTAGCCATCAAGGAATATCTGTCCCATCATCCTGGCGAGGGAACAGTGATCTATTTCGGCTGCCCCGGTGAGGAGGGCGGTTCAGGCAAAGCCTTTATGGCCCGGGATGGAGTATTTGATGAGCTGGATTGCGCCCTCACCTGGCATCCTGGCATCAACAATGGGATTATGTCCTGTGAGATGCTGGCAAACTGTCAGGTTCTCTATCGTTTTGATGGGATCAGCTCCCACGCCGGTTCAGCCCCACACATGGGACGCAGTGCCCTGGACGCGGTAGAGCTGATGAATATAGGCGTTCAGTTTCTGCGGGAACATATGATTTCCCAGGCCCGGATTCACTATGCCATCACCGATACCGGCGGCTACTCCCCCAATGTGGTCCAGGGCCATGCCGAAGTACTTTACCTGATCCGGGCCCCTAAAAACGATCAGGTGGCCCAGCTCAAGGAGCGGGTAGACCGGATCGCCCAGGGAGCCGCCCTTATGACTGATACAAAAATGACCAGCGACTTTATTAAGGCCTGTTCCAATACAGTAATCAATGAGACCTTGGAGCGGGTGTTGCTGGAACAGCTGGAAGCGCTGCCTACCCCGAATCACACCCCAGAGGAGGTAGCACTGGCTGCTGGATACAACGCCACTGTTCCAGGGGAGGCTCAGCTGGATGACGACCGGCGCCGCCGGATGACCCGGGAACAGGTGGCTCAGTTTCAAAAACAAAAAGATGATCCCATCTACACCTTTAAGGATGTCTACCTGCCCCGGGAGCCCCAAAGTGGCTCCACCGATGTGGGGGATGTAAGTTGGGTCTGCCCCACCGCTCAAATCAAAACCGCCACCTGGGCCTCCCGTACACCGGGACACTCTTGGCAGGTGGTGGCCCAAGGCAAATCGGAAACCGCCCACAAGGGGATGCTGTACGCCGGCAAAGTGCTGGCCGCCACGGCTTTGGAACTGTTTGCCCATCCGGAAATACTGGACAAAGCCTGGGAGGAACATCGGGCCAACCTTGAGGGCCAACCCTATGTCTGTCCCATTCCCCAGGGTGTGGTACCCCGTCAGCTCAATCCTGGAAAAAAATAATAAACTGTTAAAAATGCCCGATGGCTCTGTAAGCCATCGGGCATTTTGGGTTGATCAGATTCCCAGAGCCTCCAGTCGTGAGAAAAGCTCTTTTGCGTTTTGATAAAATACCCTCTCATGATGCTGGGAGGGAATCAGCCGCCGGATAATTTCCAGATAGGTGGGGATGTTGACCAGAGGCCAGTCGGAACCGTAGAGCACCTTGTTATAATCCCCCAGGTAGGTCAGCCAGGTTTGCAAATGCTGCAAATACCCACTGTAGGTCTCCCAGAACCAGTCGGCGGTAAAATTCCCCTCGGCCAGGCCGGAAAGGTCCAAAAATACGTTGGGGTTCTTTTTAGCCACCTCGGTGGCATCCACAATCCAGGGATTGCCATAGTGTGCCATGACAAAGTTCACCTTGGGAAAGGCCACCGCCACCTCATCCACCGTAAGGGGATGGGAATACTTGACCAAGGCGGTGGAGGTAGCTGTATCTCCAGTGTGGATGACCACCGGTACCTGATACTGCTGGGCCAGCTCATAAAAGGGGTAGTGGACGGGATCGCTCAGATAGATGTGGTTGTATCCAGGGTAGAGTTTCAGTCCCACACAGTTGGGATGGCGAAGATGCTCCTCAAACCGCTCCACCGCCCGCCGGGTGTTCTCCGGGGTCAGGGCGCTGCTGGTCAGCCCACAGCAGTAGGCGATATTGCCAGGCTGGTTGTAAGGCTCCAAAGAGAGGGTGCCCGCCAGGTCCAGGGTCATGGGCAGGCACTCTCCCTTATCATCCCGTCCGCTGCCGGAGCCCATGGCAATGGCCCCCACAATATTTTCTTTTTCAAAGACATCCAGCAGATGTTCCACAGTGTTCTCATGGCCCGCCGCCTGGGCCGCCCGGTAAAAGCCCTCCCGGTTGGCAAAGTGAATATGACTGTCAATAATCTTCATTTTTCTATCCCTTTCGTATTATTACTAATAAATATTACAAATCTACCTGTATTTCTGCACCAATTGGGCTTTTTCGTCCTAAGCTTTCTTCTACATTCCTACCGAAACAAAAGGCTGCCAAAAACGGTAGAATCCTATACAAATCGTATCATATCTTTATAATATTACAAAATATCAGGTTCATCCTCCATAAGATAGGATGGCTTCCACTGTCTATTATAGCGAAAATTCCCCCTTTGGCCAGTGGCCAACAGTTTTTTCTTCTAAATCCCTCCCGCTCCCCCAGAAGAGGACAAAAAAGAAGCGGCCTGGTCAGGCCGCTTCACTCCTTGTTTTTTTAAGTGACAAGGCCTATCCCTTGTCACTGCTAGACGTAGTTTTAGAAAAATATTCCTTGGTGACAGCCAGGACTGTGCCGGACAGACCCAACAGGCCAATCAGGTTGGGCACCGCCATAAAGACATTGAGGGTATCGGAAAGCTTCCATACCAGCTTCAGGTCGGTGGTGGCCCCCACCACCAGAAAAGCGATATACAATACCTTGTACCAGGTGGTCCATTTTTCTGAACCTACCAGATATTCCAGGCAGGTCTCTCCATAATAGCACCAGCTGATCAAGGTAGAAAAGGCGAAGAAAAAGATAGAAATGGTAACGATATAACCAGCGGTCCGGGGCAGGCCATGGCTGAAAGCCAGAATGGTCAGCTCCGCTCCATCCAGGCCGCTGTTCCAGGCACCAGTGGAGAGGATAATCAAAGCGGTACAGGTACAGATGACCATGGAAGACACAAACACCTCAAAAATACCCCACATAGCCTGCCGGCAGGGGTGGTCGGTATCGGCCGCCGCGTGAGCCATAGGAGCCGACCCCAATCCCGCCTCATTGGAGAAAACCCCTCGGGCTACTCCCTTTTGAATGGCCGTTTTCACCATAGCGCCGGCAAAGCCGCCCACAGCGGCGGTGGGGGTAAAGGCGCTGCGGAAAATAAGCCCAAAGGTAGCGGGGATGGCAGTAAAGTTTATCGCCAGCACATAGAGCGAGGCAATTACATATAAAAAGGCCATGAAAGGCACCAGCTTTTCGGTGGTGCTGCCAATCCGTTTGATGCCACCGATTACCACAACCCCAGCCACAACCGCCACAGCAATTCCAGTGGCCAGATTGGGTACCCCAAAGGTGCTGTGGATGGACTGGGCAATGGAGTTGACCTGGGTCATATTGCCAGTTCCAAAGCAGGCGCAAAGCCCCAACAAGGCAAAGGCAACCGCCAGCCGCTTCTGGTGGAGCCCCCGCTCAATATAGTACATGGGGCCTCCCACCCACTCATCGCTCTCGTTTTTGTGACGGTAGCGGACCGCCAGCAAAATCTCAGCGTATTTGGTCATCATGCCAAAAAAGGCGGAAATCCACATCCAGAAGATGGCGCCCGGCCCTCCGGCGGTAATGGCAGTGGCCACACCCACAATATTGCCGGTGCCCACTGTTGCCGCCAAAGCGGTGGTCAGCGCCTGGAAAGGGGTAATGCCTCTGCCCGACCCGCCAGACGGCTGCCCTTTGGGGGTAAAAAGGGACCGGACGGTGTTGGCGTACACTGTGGGAGCCCGACGGATTTGGAAAAATCCCGTTCGGATGGTGAAATAGACACCTGTCCCCACCAAAAGCACCAACATCACCGGCCCCCACGCAAAGTCATTGAGGGTATCGTTGATCCGGGTAATCGTCTGCATCAGTTCTTCCATCTTCGCCTCATTCCTCTCTGCCCCATATTCCGCTTTTATAGTAAGGAATTTACCTGTAAATGCCAATTCTCAATTTATGCGTCTTATCCCTCATTCTTTCCCTATTTGCGCCCCACTCTATCATAAACTATATAGTTATCTATAGAGTCAACGGATTTTTTCTAGATAAAATACACAAAAACAGCCCGCAAGCTTTGTGCCTGCGGGCTGCTGCTTTTCTCAGTAGTGTTGACCATTTTCGTAGTAAGCGGATTTTTCCAGGGGAAGAAAGAAGATCTCAATCTGTTGGTACCCCAACTGCCGGCAGAGCCGGTCAATGGACTCTGCTACCCGATCCTGAACCTCCTGGCCCCGGTCAAACCACCAGACCTGGATCAGCGGATCATGGGACACCAAAACCCCGCCAAAATAAAAGCGTGAGGGCAGATATTCCACCGAGAACCAGTCCTCTGGCGCTCCCACAATGGCGGACAGCTGAGCCGGCAGCTTGGCGCTGAGGGCCATTACATCCTTTTCTTCCATTCCCTTTATTACAATTTGCGGCATATAATACGCTCCTTTTCTAAAGTCTCTCAGAGAGCCTATAAAAACAGCCGAAAGCCCAAAAGGACTTTCGGCTGTAAAAAGACATTATCGAAGTTTGATATGAACTTCCCGCAGCTGCAGCTCGGTGACCTCGGTGGGAGCACCCATCAGCAGATCCTGGGCATTGCTGTTCATTGGGAAGGCAATAACCTCCCGGATATTCTCCTGACCAGTGATCAGCATAACAATACGGTCCACACCGGGAGCCATACCGGCGTGAGGCGGCGCGCCATACTGGAAAGCGCTGTAGAGGGCTCCAAATTTGGTTTGCAGATCCTCCTCGGTATAGCCGGCGATGGCGAAAGCTTTCCGCATAATATCCAGGTCGTGGTTCCGTACCGCGCCGGAGGAGAGCTCAACGCCGTTGCAGACAATGTCGTACTGATAGGCGTAGATATCCAGAGGATCTTTGGTGTTGAGAGCCTCCAGACCGCCCTGAGGCATCGAGAAGGGGTTGTGGGTAAAGACAATGTTGCCGGTGGCCTCATCCCGCTCGTACATGGGGAAGTCCACAATAAAGCACATCCGGTAGGCGTCCTTTTCCAGCAGATCCAGCCGGTTGGCCAGCTCGGTACGAATCTGACCGGCCAGCTTGGGAGCCATCTCCTTGGTGTCGGCGATAAAGTAGAGGACACAGCCCGGTTTCAGGCCAGCCCGCTGGGCCAGCTCCTTGCGCTGGTCATCAGACAGGAACTTGTCGATAGGGCCGTGGTATTTCATCTCATCGTCCACCTTGAAGTAGCCCAGGCCTTTCATACCGATGGAGGTGGCGAAGGTCAGCATATTTTCAAAGAAGCTCTTGGGCTGGGAGGCGCAGTTAGGCACATTGATGGCCCGGACAGTCTGACCCCGGAAGGGAGCAAAGCTGCTCTCCACAAACATATCGCTGATGTCGATGATCTCCAGGGGATTGCGCAGGTCGGGCTTGTCGGTGCCGTAGCGGAGCATACTCTCCTCATAGGGAATCCGTACAAAGGGAGCCTCGGACACCTTTTTGTCGGTAAATTTGCGGAATACCGAAGAGAGGACCTCCTCAGCGGTAGCCAGTACATCCTCCTGGGTGGCAAAGGACATCTCAAAGTCCAGCTGATAGAACTCGCCGGGGGAACGGTCCGCCCGAGCGTCCTCGTCCCGGAAACAGGGGGCAATCTGGAAGTATTTATCGAAGCCGGACACCATCAGCAGCTGTTTGAACTGCTGGGGCGCCTGAGGCAGCGCGTAGAACTGGCCGGGGTGTTTCCGGCTGGGGATCAGATAGTCTCTGGCTCCCTCAGGAGAAGAAGCGGTAAGGATAGGAGTCTGAATCTCCAAAAAGCCCAGCTCGGTCATCTTGCTGCGGAGATAGGAAATAATCTGAGAACGCAGAATAATATGGTTCTGCACCTTTTTATTGCGCAGATCCAGGAAACGGTATTTTAACCGGACTTCTTCCTTTGTCTCGGTGGAGGTCATCACCTCAAAGGGCAGATTATTGACGCATTTGCCCACAATCTGCAGCTGCTGGGCCACTACCTCAATGGTACCGGTTTCCAGCTTGGGGTTATAGGTTTCGGCGTCCCGGCGCACAACTTCGCCGGAAATGGAGACAGCGGTCTCCTTGGTGACCCCATCCAGCAGGCTCTCATCCTTGATAACAACCTGTACCACACCATACTGGTCCCGCAGGTCCACAAACTGGATGCCGCCATGGTCCCGGATATTTTCAACCCAGCCCGCCAGGCGCACCTGTTGGCCGATATCGCTCTCCCGCAGCTGGCCACAGGTATGGGTACGATACTCATTGGCTCTGATCATATCTCAACTTCCTCACATAAATTAGTCATTTGACCGTAAAAACAAGCAATGGACCCCGAAAAAGCCCCATTGCGCATAGGGTAATAGTACAATATTTTGGTAGGATTGTCAACAATTCCCCAGCCGGGAGCCGGCTTAAAATCGCCCTTTTACAGGCCATTTTGCGCCCGCTGCCGCAGCCGTTCCAGCACCGGCTGGGCTTTGGGGGAAACCAGGTACGCATAGGTGGTAGCGGGCACCAGACGGCGCACCTGTTCCATCTCGCCCTGGGCCAACAGAGCCCGCACCCGGGAGGCGCTCACCGGCGCCCCTTCTTTTTCCATCCGGGGCAGTTCCTCCACCGCAATACCCAGAGGAGGCAGCCGTTCCAGCATGGTCTGGTTGTAAATAGCGGTAACCGGCGAATAGGGCTCGGTTCCCACAAAGCGGCGGGTAATACCCAAAGCGGGGGCGATATGCCGGGCAAAGATCTCCAAATCGATGGCGCAGTGGGCATAGGCCAGGTTTTCCTCCTTGGTAAAGTAGGAGGGGAAAGTCAGGGAGGACACCGCGTACCGTCCCCCGGACAGGACGGTGACATTGGGCAGATGGGCGGTTCCCTGACGGATCAGCTCAATGCGGTGGGCAAAAGGAAACTCGCTCTTATCCTCCTCCACCGCTAAGAGATAAACCTGACGGCTGCGGGCCGAGGCCTGTTCCACCAGATACTGGTGGCCCAGGGTAAAGGGGTTACAGTTCATCACCAGGCCGGAGGCCTCCCCCGGATTCTCCCCAGCGATTTGACGCAGATTCTGGCAGAATTCTTCAATACCCGGCTTGCCAAATTCCAAAAGGGCGGCATAGGGCTCCGCTTTGGCCACCAGGTGAAATCCCATCGAGGCAAAGGTATGTGCCTTTTCCGGCTTGGTAAAAAGATAGAGGGCAGTTTTTCCCTGTGAGAAAGCGTGCTGAATCAAATGGGTCAGCACCATGGCGGACAGATCCTCCCCCTGCCGGTCGGGAGACACCGCCATCATCTGAATCATATCCCCATTGAGGGAACCGGTAGCCACCAGCTCCTCTCCCTCAAAAATTCCCAAAGTGTAGTCGGTTCCAGGATTAACCCGCAGGCCACACCGCTCCAACAGGGGCCGGGCCTGTTCTATATTCCGCAGTTTGCGCGGTTCAAACATCTTTTTCTCTCCTTTTTCTTCCGGGTGAGTCTGGTAACAGTATACCACAAAAGCCAGTTAGATAACACATCTTTTGACAGGGAAGATGGGATATGCTACAATCCAGTTGTCGCGGGACTGTATTTTGACTCCATCCCCGCGGGAAACAGGAACACTATGCAATCATTGTCCCTACAAACGATATCCTTTCTCTGTCAGCGGGCACTGCTCCATGAGGTGGCGGTCACTCCCAAACCGGGGTTGGTAGACCGGCAAAACAGCGGCGCTCACAGGGATATGGATTTTTATACCTTTCTGGACAGCGCCGCCGCCCTGGGGGATTATTTTACCCAGATCGCCCAGACAGCCGCCAGCTGGCAAACCCTGCCTGGGAACCCTTTGACCCAACTGCGGCCGGCGGGCATAGCCGCCGAACAGAAGATGCTGGAAGCCACCGGTGGGATCAACACCCACAAGGGGGCCATCTTCTCTCTGGGCATTCTCTGCGCCGCTGCCGCCTACCTGTGGCAGGCAGGTGGATCTCTTTCTTCCCAGGCGGTTTGTACTGTGGCAGCAGCCATTGCCGCCGAAGCCCCGGAAGATTTTGACCGGGTTACTACCCCTGCTACCACCGGAGAACGGCTCTACCTGACCCGCCAGATCTCCGGCATCCGGGGGGAGGCGGCGGCGGGATTTCCCTCGGTGGAGCAGATTGCCCTGCCGGCCATGGAGGAGGCCCTCCAGCGGGGGACCTCCTGGAACGACGCCTGTCTTGCGGCCCTGCTGGCCCTGATGGCACAGGTAACCGACACCAATGTCATAGCCCGGGGCGGACCAGAAGCTCTGGATTGGCTCCATCAGCAGGCCGGGGCCCTTTTGGCCAAAGGCGGGGTGCTTGCGCCAAACGGCCTGGGGGAAATGGAGAAGCTGGACGCCCAGCTGAT
>CALXEL010000027.1 GCA_944387315.1 uncultured Clostridia bacterium | reverse complement strand
TTCTAAATTTAAAAAATTTTAACTAAGCAGGAGGAAAATGAGCATGTCTACTGAACAAGCAACAAAAGAAAAAGTACCAGTATCCGGCTGGATTATGCTGGCACTGCTGATTATCATGTTCTCTGGTATATTCCAGAAAGTTGATAATCCTCTGAAAGCACTGGACTACAACAACCTGAATGGTGCTTTTGGTACCATCGCTGGCAGTTCCAACAACTTTACCGGTTCCGGCGGTAAGGGCGCTCGTGAAGGCTTTACCTTCACCCTGACCCTGATTCCTGGTACCTGTTTCGCTACCGGCCTGATCGGTGTAACAGAAGGTCTGGGCGGCATGAAGGCAGCTGAAAAGCTGTTCACCCCTCTTCTGAGACCCATTTTGGGTATTCCCGGTATCTGTGGTATCGCCTTTGTAGCTTCTTTCACCAGCTCCGATATCGCTTCTTTCTCTACCAAGCAGCTGTATGACCAGGGCTTGATTACCGATGACGAACGTACTATTTTCGTCGCCTATCAGTATGCTGGTTCCGCTGTAATCTCCAACACAATCAACACCCAGGCTCCTCTGCTGCCTGTTTCTCTGCTGGCAGTTGGTCCTATCCTGGTTATCGAGATCTTCTGTAAGATTTTCGGTGCCAACATTGTGCGTTTGATTGTTAAGGGTAAAGGTAAATCCAAGAAGGAGGCTAAGTAATATGAGTCAGGCTGCTACTCCGGCTGCACCCGCTAAAAAACTCTCTGTTATTGAGATGTTTATGGCAGGTGCCAAAAAAGGTTTTTATATTGGCGTTGAGCAAATTTTGCCCGCTATGATTTTGGGTTATGTTCTGGTTGAGTTCCTGACCCTGACCGGTCTGGTGGATCTTCTGGGTAAACTGTTTGGCCCAGTGCTGGCTGTTTTTGGTCTGCCTGGCGAGGCTGTGGTTGTTCTGATCGCTGCCTTCTTTGCTAAGGCTTCCGGCGCTGCCGCTGGTCTGAATATGTACAACGCTGGTCAGCTCTCTGCTGCTCAGGCTACCGTTTGTATCATGCCTTCCATGCTGATGGGTACTCTGGTTGGCCACTACGCTCGTATCGTACTGGTTGCGGACGCTAACCCCAAATATCGTGGTCTGCTGCTGGTAATTCCTCTGATCGACTCTGCTTTGGGTATGCTGATTGTTCGTATTCTGCTGACAGTTATGGGTGTTTGGACTGTAGCTTAAGTGTAAACTTGTTGCTTGAAAAGGCTGTGCATTTTTGCACAGCCTTTTTATTATCTAGGTTTTGAACAAGCCTTAAAATAGGAAAGAGAAGGAAACCTTTAGGTTTCCTTCTCTTTCGTTTTTACTGCATATCAGCTTGGGCTTACCAAGTTACTTCATAGAGTTTTCGTAGGCCTGAATCATCTTTTTAACCATCTGGCCACCGATGCTACCGGCCTGTTTAGAGGTCAGGTCACCGTTATAACCCTGCTTCAGGTTAACGCCTACTTCGTTAGCGGCTTCCATCTTAAATTTAGAGAGAGCTTCCTTAGCCTCGGGAACTACAGGTTTGTTGCTGGACATAAATACATACACTCCTTGTTTCGTCTAAAGGTAGACTTTAATCTTTTTGCGTTTGCAGTACTAGTATTTTCTCTGCCTCGTAAGATATTACAGTAAATTTTTGTACAGAGAATTGGAAGAAGTCAGCGGATTCAAATGAGAGGAGAAAATATTAGATAGCAGGTCTGTTCGGTCACATAAAAGGCAAATGGTTGTCAATGCTAGCAAAATAAATGGCTCCATGGGATAGCCAGTGAATACAGGAATATCCACAGGATCGATTTTGGTTCCAACGAGGGAGTATACGCTGCGCTGTAAACTAATAACAGCACTGTCCTCTTGGTAGCTGCAAAGGGTGAGTGTATCTCCCATGTAAAAACCACAGCTGATGGTTGGAAAGTTGTTTTGACTGGCATAATCAGCGCAAACAGAATGTGCAGAGTTTACTAGTACAACAACAGAAGTATATTTCTCAATTGGAAAAGGTTCTTTGGGATAGGAGTCATCTAATACAATAATTGCGGATTTAAGATTAGAAGAAGAAAGAAAATCTGTAGAGATACATGTACCTTGACTATAAGAATGGTCAGAATTTTGTAAGGGAAAAGATTTGCAGGAAACGGAATATGGATATAGCAATGAAATCATCTGTCTGTTGTGAGAAGCACAGAAAAAAATATCGGTCATTCTTTCATTCTCCTTATTCTCTTTGTTTCTTTAGTGTTCCCAAAGGCTGGGAAATAATAAATTTTACAATAAAAAAGAAATTTGGAAAAAAGTCTATTGACAAATCAAAGAAATTCAGATATAATGATAAAGCTGTTTAGAAATATTGCCCGATTGTGTAAAGGTAGCACGACAGACTCTGACTCTGTTTGTAAGGGTTCGAATCCTTTTCGGGCAACCAGCAAAAGAACGGATGCGAATGTATCCGTTCTTTTTTTGTGTATTCTGAAATATTAGATTGTTGTCATACAGGGGGAATCTTTGTGAAACGCAAATACACCCAAGAAGAAGTACGGCAATTAATGAGGGGAAGAATCTACTTTAGCAGAGAGGATCAAAATATCTTTGTGCCAAGAGAGACGCCTTTTTCGTGGACTATGAATTTGGGAAATCCATGGTCCTGGGTAATCATGCTCCTGGAGTTTTTGGTAGTTGTGGGAATACTACATTTGGTTTTTGCGTAGAGTAAATAAAAACAGCCTGGACATACCTGTCCAGGCTGTTTTTTAATTTCAATGGTTAGCCAAATACTTTTTGACAAAGGGCACAACCGGTGGGAGTACCGGCTACGCCACCCAGAGCGGTCTCCCGCAGTTCAAAGGGGATACTGCGTCCCACAGCGTACATGGTGGCGATAACTTCATCCAAGGGGATCAGGTTGCCTACGCCAGCCAGTGTAATCTCAGCGCTGACAAGGGCATTGGAGGCCCCCATGGCGTTGCGCTTCTGACAGGGAGCTTCCACCAGTCCGGCAATGGGGTCACAGACCAGTCCCAGGATATTGGTGATAGCGGTGGCAGCCGCGGAACAGCACTGAGCGGGAGTACCACCCATCAGCTGTGTGGCCGCTGAAGCGGCCATAGCCGAGGCAGCGCCCACCTCAGCCTGGCATCCACCCTCAGCGCCGGCTACAGTGGCGTTGCGGGTAATCAGATACCCGATTGCGCCTGCGTTAAACAGGGCGTCTATCATCTGTTCATCGGTAAAGCCGAATTCTTCCTGCAAGGTGAGAAAAACCCCAGGAATAACGCCAGAGGAACCAGCTGTAGGGGCCGCTACGATCAGCCCCATAGAGGCGTTGACCTCCAATACGCCCATGGCATAGGCAATGGCTTTGGCTACGATCTGGCCACAGACCGGCGTACCTGTAAGGCGGTGCTGATTGATTTTGGCGGCTTCACCGCCAATGAGCCCTCCCATAGAAGTAATTTGCTCCTGAAGGGCCTTATGGACCGCGTCCTTCATAATCTGATAGGAGCGTCCCATCTGCTTTTTAATCTCATTATAATCCTTCCCCAGAAAATCTGTTTCTCTTTTTATCATGGCCTGGGAAATGGTAATCTGCTGAGACTGGCACAGTTCCAACAGAGCGGAAGCAGTGGTAAAATTCATTTTGGGTTCCTCCTTACAGTTCGATAATCATAGCGCTGATAATGTTGGGATTTTCCCGCACCTTGGCGATTACCTCCTGAGGAATCCCTTCATCGGCCTCAATAATGGTATAAGCGTTTTCACCTTTGTTTTCCCGATAGAGGCGCATAAAGGCAATGTTGATGGTACACTCGGCCAAACATTTGGTAATATGAGCCACAACTCCGGGGGTGTCGATCTGCTTGATAAAGAGGGTGTGGTAGTTGCCCGAAAGGCTGATATCCACCCCATTGATCTGGGCCAGCTGAGCGTTGCCTCCCCCAATAGAGACACCCATAACCCGGGTGACCGTTCCATCTTCTGTGGTAATGACCACCTCAACGGTGTTGGGATGGACATCGGTATTGGTTTCGTTGGTTTCAAAGGAGAAGTCAATTCCGGCCTCTTTTGCGTGCTGGAAAGAGTCCCGAATCCGATAGTCCTCGGTGTTGTACCCCAGAATACCCGCTACCAATGCCCGGTCGGTACCATGGCCTTTGTAGGTTTTGGCAAAGGAGCCAAATAGGATAAAACGGACTTTTACAATTTTGCCTTGGGCAATTTTTCCCGCCAGCAGGGCGATCCGAAGAGCCCCAGCGGTATGAGAACTGGAAGGCCCGATCATATTGGGGCCAATCACATCAAATACACTGATTTCTTTCATGCTGTACTCCTTTATTTTGTATTGATCCATACAGGATGCTATAGGTATTATACCTGATTTTTGATATTGGTAAAAGTACCGGCAGGAAACTTTTTTAGCTGAGGTACTGGTTGACAGAATGATTGGAGGAGAATTTGCAAAAAATTTTCAACTGGGCTATAATCAGAACAAAAAAGGCCGGTAATCTGATAAAAAAAGCCACCAATGGGTGGAAAGGATGGGATCAATGGCAATATTGGTATGCGGCGGTGCTGGATATGTGGGAAGCCACTGTTTAAAGGAATTGGAACGCAATGGGGTGGAGTGTATTGTTTTGGACAACCTGTCCAGAGGACACAGGGAAGCTGTAGGAACAACCCCTCTGCTCCTGGGAGATCTGGGGGATGAAGCCTTTTTGGAGGAGGTTTTCTCTTCTCACACCTTTGAGGGTGTGATGCATTTTGCCGCCAGCAGTTTGGTAGGTGAAAGTGTACAGAAGCCTCTGGACTACTATGAGAACAATCTGGGGTGCACTATGAACCTGCTGAAAGCCATGCACCGTCATGGGGTGTCCTCTATTGTGTTTTCCTCTTCAGCGGCGGTCTATGGGGAACCAGAGATCGCTCCCATTCCTGAGGACAGTCCTTGCTCTCCCACCAATCCCTATGGGGAGACTAAACTGGCTATGGAGCGCCTTATGCACTGGTGTGAAAAAGCCTATGGAATCCGTTATATCTCCCTGCGCTATTTTAACGCGGCTGGAGCCGATTTGCAGGGCTTTCTAGGGGAGGATCACAACCCTGAGACCCATCTGATCCCACTGGTATTGCAAGCCGCTTTGGGGCTGCGGGAGGCGGTTACAGTGTTTGGCCAGGATTATCCTACCCCGGATGGCAGCTGTATTCGGGATTATATCCATGTACAGGATCTGGCACAGGCCCACTGGCTGGCTCTGAAAAGGCTGTTGGAAGGCGGAGAAAGCGGTATTTTCAATTTGGGCAGCCAACATGGCATGTCTGTTTTGGAGATTGTCGAAACAGCCAAACAGGTAACCGGTGTTGATTTTCCTGTCAAGGCTGGCCCCAGACGTCCGGGAGACCCAGCGGTACTGATTGCTTCCAGTGAGAAAGCCAAAAAGGAGTTGGGCTGGAACCCTTGCTACAGCGATCCTCAAACTATTTTGGCCACTGCCTGGCGATGGCACCAGGCCCACCCTCAGGGGTACCAGACAAAAAAATAATGGCTTTGCCAAGGAGCAGCCCTCTCATAAGAGGGCTGCTTTTTTTGCGTTTGCTGCGCTTTTGTCACCCCCTATGAGGTCCAGCTTTATACACCAATCCAATCGCCTTTCAATATAATACTAGTACAGAATCGAATAGAGGTGATGCAAATGCAGGATTTGCTAAGAGTCGAAGATCTGGTTGCGAAATATCAGGCGGACAATGGCGAAATTACTGCCTTGGAAGATATTAGTTTTACTGTACAGGAAGGCGAGTTTATCAGTATTGTTGGGCCCAGTGGATGTGGAAAATCCACCTTGCTCTCAATGATAGCGGGGCTTACCAAACCTACTGCCGGCAATATTGTCATTGAGGGGGAACCCCTGGTACCGGGAAAGGTTCATACCTCCATTGGGTATATGTTGCAGCGGGATAATCTGTTGGAATGGCGCACCATTTTTCGCAATGTGACACTGGGATTGGAAATTCAGCACACAATGACCAGCGAAAACATAGAATATGTTACCAATCTGCTTAAAACATATGGACTTTATGAATTTAAAGACAAATATCCCTCCCAGTTGTCCGGCGGTATGAGACAGAGAGCGGCTTTGATTCGTACTCTGGCCATTCGGCCGAAGATTTTGCTGTTGGATGAAGCTTTTTCCGCCTTGGATTATCAAACTCGTCTGGCTGTAACGGAGGATGTGTACCGGATTTTAAAGCAGGAGAACAAAACCGCTTTGATGGTAACCCATGACATCCCGGAAAGCATCAGTATGGCGGACCGGGTTATTGTCCTGTCCCGCCGGCCGGCCCATATTCAGGGGATTCATACCATCTCCTTTGATATGCCTGACCGCACGCCTTTAAACTGCCGGGAACATCCCAAGTTCCAGGAATACTTCAATACCATTTGGAAAGAGCTTGATGTACATGTTTAAGTCTGGTGTTTCCCAGGGGAGATGGGAATGGAAGAAAGGAACCAATCAACAATCAGGAGAGGATCAGGCGGTTTCTCCCGAGCGGCTGCTGTTTCTGGAAAACAAAAAGAAACGAAAAAATCAAATTCGGTTCACACAGATTTTTTTGCTGATCTTTATTCTTTTGCTGTGGGAAGTAACCGCCCGGCTGGGAATTATAGACAGTTTTATTATGAGCCAACCTACCCGGATTTTGAAAACCTTTGCCAATTTGAGCAACAATGATCTGATGCTCCATTTGGGTGTGACCTGCTATGAAACCCTGGTAGGCTTTTTGATTGGAGCCTGTGGCGGTACCTGTATCGCTATTGCCCTGTGGTGGTCAGATTTTCTCTCCAAGGTGTTTGAGCCCTTTTTGGTGGTGCTCAACTCCCTGCCTAAAATCGCCCTGGGCCCGGTTATCATTATCTGGGTGGGGGCAGGAACCAATGCCATCATTGTCATGGCTCTGGCCATTTCCATGATTGTGACCGTTCTGGAGATGCTCAATGGTTTTGTCAATACCGACAGCGAAAAACTTAAGATGGTAAAAACATTTGGCGCCAATCGGCTGCAAACCTTTACTACCGTTGTTTTTCCCTCCAATATCCATACCCTGTTTAACTCCCTGAAAATCAATATCGGCCTGTCCCTGGTTGGTGTGATTGCCGGTGAGTTCCTGGTTTCCAAAGCCGGGTTGGGGTACCTGATTGTCTATGGAGGTCAAGTATTTAAACTGGATCTGGTTATGGCCAGTGTCATTATTTTGTCGATTGTGGCAGCGCTGATGTATCAGGCGGTGGTCATTCTGGAGCGTTGGATCACCAGACTGATCAGTCCTTCCAGATAAATTCTTTTGAAAGGGGTTTTTACCATGAAGAAAAAAATCAAAGGGTTGGGCCTTTTGTTGGCGGTGGCTATGGTTTTCTCCTGCCTGTTGACAGGGTGTACATCCAAAGAGCCTGCCCTCACCAAGGTGACAGTCAATGAGGTGACCCATTCGGTTTTTTACGCCCCCCAGTACGCGGCTATCAATCTGGGCTTCTTTGAGGAGGAGGGCCTGGAAGTGGAATTGTCGGTGGGTCAGGGGGCGGATAAAGTTATGGCCGCTGTTCTCTCGGGCAGTGTGGACATTGGCTTTGCTGGCCCGGAGGCGGCGGTCTATGTGTATAACGAGGGTAAGGAGGATTATGCCCAGGTATTTGCTCAGGTGACCCAGCGGGATGGTTCCTTCCTGGTTGGCAGAGAGCCGGTTGAAAACTTTGAGTGGTCCATGTTGGAGGGCTCTCATCTGCTGCCTGGCCGGAAGGGCGGCGTTCCCTATATGACATTGGAATATGTGGTCAAACAGAATGGGCTGATCCCCAATGAGGATGTGCTCTTTGACGACAGCATTCAGTTCGCCCTGATGACCGGTGCGTTTACCGCGGGAACTGGCGATTATGTCACCGTATTTGAACCCACTGCCTCCATGATGGAGGAAGAGGGCAAGGGCTATGTGCTGGCCGCGGTAGGAGCGGAAGCGGGAGAGATCCCCTACACTGCCTATTTTGCCAGCAAGAGCTACCTGGAAAACAACCAGGAGACAGTTCAGAAATTTGTCAATGCCCTCTATCGGGGACAGCAGTGGGTAGCTTCCCATACCCCTGAGGAAGTGGCCCAGGTTATCGCTCCATCCTTCCCGGACACCAGTGAGGAGCTGTTGGCCAAATCGGTGAAGCGCTACCAGGAAATTGACGCCTTCTGCACTGATCCGGTGATGAAAGAGGAGTCCTTCCAGCTGCTGCAAACGGTTATGACCGAGGCGGGAGAGCTGTCACAGCAGGCTCCCTATGACAAGATTGTCAACAATACATTTGCCCAGGAGGCTATTGCCAGCGGTGAAACTGGTAAATAAGCCCAATGAAAAAAGCCCGGGAAACTCCGGGCTTTTTTTATTTTGACTGGCAATCACCCAGTAAACTTTCTTCGAAATTGGAATAAATTTACATTTTTGCTTATCTTCTCTTTTCATAAAGGAGAAACCGTGGTATACTATAGCCGAAATTGAGGAAATGTTGGTGGAAAAATGAGCGGCGGCACCCAGAGACATGACTGGAGCAAATTGGATAACACAGCGAAAATATTCCCGGCAGTCAGTGGGGCCCCGGTTCCCAATGTATTCCGGCTTTATACGGTCCTGAAAGAAGATGTAAACCCAGAAACCCTCAGCCGGGCTTTGGAGATGACTTTGGAGCGGGTTCCCGCTTTTCGGGTAAAGCTGCGCAGAGGGCTGTTCTGGTACTATCTGGAGGACAATGCCCGTGTTCCAGCCATCCGGCAGGAAAATGACTTTCCCGCTTCTCCTATTCTGCGGCAGAATAACAAGGGATTTCTGTTTGAGGTCACCTATTATAAGAAAAGGATCAATCTGGAAGTGTTCCACGCCCTGGCGGATGGGACAGGAGCGGCTCTTTTTCTCAACCAACTGGTATTTTTTTATCTCACCATCCAATATCCCTGGGAGGATTTTGGCCCGCTTCCTGAGGAATATCAGGTACCCGTACAAGAACAGTCGGAGGACGGTTTTAAGCGGTACTATTCCCATGACTTCCCGCCGGAGGCCGCCTCACTGGACCGGGAGGTTGCCTATCCGGTTACAGGTACCTTGTTGCCTTTGGGAGGGCTGAAGGTCATTGAGGCGGTGGTTCCCACCCAAGATATTATTGCCCTTGCCAAGCAATATGACGCCACTGTGACAGAATATCTGGTAGCGGAGCTGTTTTATTCCATTTATCAGGAGTATTTTTGCAAGAATCCTCAGAACCGCCCCATTAAAATCAGTGTCCCAGTCAATCTGCGCAGTTATTTTCCCACTCGGACGGTGCGCAATTTCTTTCTCTTTGTCCGGCTGTCCCTCTCCTGTTATGGGCGGGAATATACCTTTGAGGAAATTTTACAGGAAGTTCATCGCCAAATGCGCCAGCAGATGACCCGGGAACATTTTTCAGGCCGTATCCGGTATCAGGTGGATTTAGAGAAAAAGGTGGCCTTTCGTTTGGTGCCTCGACCCATCAAAGATATGGGGCTGCGGCTTATGTACCGGCTGGGGGAGCGGGGATACAGCTGCACTTTTACTAATATGGGACGTGTGCAGCTGCCTGATCGGGTCCAGCCTTATGTTGACCGAATGGGGGTATTGCTGGCGGCTTCACGTAGCAACACCTTGAAAATTGGCCTGTGTTCCTGTGGAGACCGAATGGTTTTTAATTTTGCCTCCACCTTGTATGAAACCTCGGTACAACGCTATTTTATCAGACGTTTGACCCAGCGGGGTGTGGCAGTGGAAATCAGTTGTAATGAGGTATCTTCATGAAATTTTGTTCTGATTGTCAGGTGACCATTGTAAATCATCTGGATTGCTGTCCTCTTTGTGGGAGACCACTTACTGAAAGCCAGGGCCCCTGTGTGGAAACCTTTCCCGTTGTTCCTTATTCTAAACCGGCTGCTCGATGGATGCGGCGGCTTTGGCTGACCATGCTGGTGGCGTTGGCTGGCAGTATCCTGCTGGATCTGTCCACCAGCCACTCCTTTTGGTATGTAGTAGCTGCTGTCGGCTGTATGGCGGTGGGCTTCGGTTTCCTTTCCTCTTTGAAATCAAAGGAAAACAGGGGATATACCGTTTTAAAACATGTGGTTTTGCTTTCGGTTATCTCTGTGGCTTTGGATTTCTGGATGTCCTTTTCCGGATGGTCGGTGGGCTATGTCATTCCTTTTTTGGTAATTGCAGGGTCATTTTTTATCACCCTGATTATTGTGGTACGGCCCAAATGGTTCCAGGACTACTTTATGTATCAGGTTTCCCTCTGTGTGCTCTGCGCCCTGACCCTGCTGCTGCGGCTGACCGGTATCTCGCCGGTGGGTTGGACTGCTACGGCGGCTTTTGTGTACTCTTTGGTTACAATGTTAGGGCTGTTTTTATTTTTTGGGCGCCGGTCCCTCCATGAGATTCATAAACGTCTGCATATCTAACAAAAAACAGGCAGCGCGGCAAATTGGCCGTGCTGCCTGTTTTTGGAAGCTATAGAGATTCTTTCTTGTCCATGGGGGAAATCTTATCCCGGTAGATTTTGAAGAACAACAGAAAGCTGTAACAGCAGGCGACACCTTCCGCCAGGGGGAAAGCCAGCCACACCAGTTCCAAACCAAAGAACTTGGCTAAAAAGTAAGCGGCAGGCAGAATGATGACCAGCTGACGGAGGACCGAGACAAAAAGGCTGTATATACCATTGCCCAAAGCCTGGAAGAGGGTAGAGAAAATAATACCTACCGAGGCGAAAATAAAGCAGGTGCTCATAATGCGCAGAGCGGGAACACCAATCCGCATCATTTCATCTGAGGCGCTAAACAGCATGAGCAGCTGGCGGGGAAATACCATAAACAGCAGCATTCCTACAGCCATGATGCCAGCACCAATATAATGACCATATTTTAACGCGTCAGTGAGGCGTTTTTTGTTGTTGGCACCATAGTTATAACCCAGAATGGGCATGAGACCATGGGTTAAACCAAATACGGGCATAAAGACAAAGGATTGCAGCTTATAGTAAACACCCAATACCGAGACGGCGGCGCCGGAGAAGCCGATTAAAATACCGTTGAGCAGAGTGGTGAGCACCGAGCTGATAGACTGCATTACCATGGAAGGGATACCTACAATATAAATATCCCGCAGGATGGCACCATTGAAGCGAAATCCCTTCAAACTGATGGTGACCACATGGCTTTTGGTGAAAACCACATAAAGGCTAAACAACATGGCCAGGATTTGCCCTGCTACGGTGGCGATGGCCGCGCCTTTTACCTCCAAAGCTGGCATTCCCAACAGGCCGAAAATAAAGATTGGGTCCAAAATAATATTGGTAATGGCGCCTACCAATTGAAATATCATGGGATAAAACATGTTACCAGTAGCTTGCAGGGTTTTTTCCATGCAAATCTGAATCAGAGATCCAAAGCTAAAAATGGTGACAATGTAAACATAGTCACAGCCCATCTGCAACACCTGAGGATCGCTGGTAAAGCTGGTAAAAAATGTTTCGGTAAACAGAAAGCCTAAAACCGCAAACACAATACCGCTAAAAAGTCCCAAAAGCAAGCCGTGGCTTGCTGCGGAATCAGCGCCAGCCTGATCTTTGGCGCCCAAGCGGCGAGAAATGACCGAGTTCAGGCCCACACCGGTACCAACACCTACAGCAATTAGTAAAGTTTGAATTGGGAAAGCCAGGGAAACAGCTGTCAGAGCATTCTCTCCCAGTTTGGCTACAAAAATGCTGTCCACAATGTTGTATAGTGACTGAATCAACATTGAGAACATAGCTGGCAGAGACATAGAAACCAACAGACTGAGCACAGGGGCTGTCCCCATTTTGTTTTGACTTTGTTCCTGCATGGGTAAAACCTCCATTCCATTCACACGAAACATAAACAAAAGAGCCAATCCGTTGGGATTGGCTGTAAAACAGACTACTGTTAGTATAGCGGATTTTTAAACAAAAATCAACCTGGTTTTTTGTTGCTTATGAATATGAAGTGTGGCAAAAATTTGAAAAGACCATTCCTGAACGTCTGGGTGAATGGCCAGTTTCAGCAGAAAGTACCATGAGGATCAAGCCTTTAAAATTACTTTCTTCCTAAAATCGCGTCCATATCCTGCTCTGGAGAAGTAATTGGCTGCAAGCCATAGGTGTCAACCAATACTTTTACAACACTTTCCGAAAGAAATGCGGGGAGCGTGGGGCCAAGATACATATTCTTCACCCCCAGCGAGAGCAGGGTCAAAAGAATACAAACCGCCTTTTGCTCATACCAAGAGAGAACCAGTGTCAAGGGCAGTTCGTTGACACTGCAATGAAACGCTTCTGCAAGGGCCAGTGCCACCTTAATGGCGCTATAGGCGTCGTTACACTGTCCCATATCCAAAATGCGGGGAAAACCGCCGATCTCGCCTAAATCCAAATCATTAAAACGATATTTTCCACAGGCCAAAGTTAAAACCAATGTGTTCATAGGAGTTTGCTTGACAAATTCTGTGTAATAATTCCGTCCGGGATGGGCGCCATCGCAGCCTCCCACCAGAAAAATATGCTGGATGATTCCCTTTTTGATTGCGTCTATGACCTTTTCCCCGTTGGCTAGGACAGCACCATGGGCAAATCCTGTAGTGAGTATGTGGCCACCATTGATTCCGCTCATACTGTGGTCGTGCTCATATCCTCCCAGCTTCAGTGCCTGTTCAATCAGCGGTGTGAAATCCTTGTTGCCATGTTCATCTGCCGGGATGTGGGTTAAGCCTTCATAACCAACCACTGAGGTTGTATAGATTCGGTCGCGGTAGCTGGGACGCTGGGGCATTAAACAGTTGGTGGTAAACAGTACGGGTGCGGGAATATTCTCAAACTCTTTTTGCTGGCTTTGCCATGCCGTTCCAAAATTTCCTGCCAAATGGGAATACTTCTTCAGTTGAGGATATCCATGGGCGGGCAGCATTTCACTATGGGTATAAATATTAATCCCTTTGTCCTTGGTTTGTTCCAACAGCTGTGCCAGATCTTTAAGATCATGACCGGATACCACGATAAAGGGCCCCGCTTTGATATCGGTGTTGACTCGTGTAGGAACCGGTGTCCCAAAGGAATCCGTGTTGGCACGGTCCAGCAGTTCCATACATTTAAAGTTGACTTGGCCAAATTCCATAATAAGAGCCAGCCATTCTTCTACACTGTGTTTCTCATTGATTGCACAAAGGCCCCGGTAAAACCATTCGGTTATCTCATTCTCCTCATAGCCTAGATTCATGCTGTGATGTGCATAGGCTGCCATGCCTTTCATTCCAAAAAGCAGTGTTGAGCGTAGGGAAACAATATCGGTTTCACCTTTCCATAACTCTACTGTCGAGCAATCTTGCTGGCCGCCTAGTTCTTTTCGCTCAGAAATTACCCGATCTATAAAATGGTGAATAGAATTATTATCAAAATTTACATTGGTCAGTGTAGTAAATAAACCATCGATCAAAAGCCTGTCGGACTGCTTTGTGCGGCGTTTGCTTTTTACAGCGGTTTCCGCCAGGCAAATCAACTGACAAATAAGCTCATCTTGCAAATTGGCTGTTTCTGGCTGTTTGCCGCATACACCGGTTCGCGTACAGCCTTTGTTCCCCGCGGTTTGCTGGCATTGAAAACAAAACATTTCAGACATGAAAATTCCTCCTGCAGTTAAGCGTGTTTACAATACAATAATATCAATCCTTTAACTCAGTAACCCACACAGGGAAGTTTTAGGCTATTTGTGATCTGTTTTAACCCAATACATCTGTTGTGGTCACAAATATTATTTTTCCCTGGTTGTTCAGATTATTCTATGTACATATTAAGAAGCGAATTTCCATATTCTGATATTTCTGTTTGCTGCATCCAGCGAAATCAAAACCACCTTTTAGCCAGCTTTTACCCCAAAAGACAAAGGTGTATGGGTTTGAACTTTGCCTGTACCTTTTTAATGGTGGGTGCACCCCTTTCAAGCTCTCATCCCGTCAGCATATAGCTTTTGCCCAGCAGGGCCTATGAAATAATCACCTAAAAACAAAAAAAGCCTTGATATATCAAGGCTTTTAATATAGTTATGGGAAGGGTGGCCAGTTTGGATTGACCGGGACGCGAGCAACTCATTTAGGCAGAGAAAAAGAGCCTGAAACGCGATATGCGTCCAGACTCAGTCTGGTGGGAAGGGTGGTCAGTTTAGATCGGCGTTTGCATCGTCCTGTCAAAAGGGAGGGAGCGTTTGTGGGGGAACCGCCCCTGCGGGGAGCAGTTCTCTAGCGTTCCCCATAAGCAGGATGAAGCACCAAAGTGTAATCTGTCCCCCAGTGAGGAGCGTCAGGCCGCAGCAACCGGCTTCCATCTGAAACTGCTCCACCAAAAGAAAGAGTACCCCCTGGACTGGCCAAGCCGCTGCTGCTTTAGGTTAGGGAGAATATATAGTAGGCCGTGGGAGAGTTGTCATGGCTGCATATCAAAACACCCCATTCAGCTCCCAGAAGATAGGTATTATATGCAAGTTCATCTTCCAGAAGCACAGTGAAACAATCCTGTTCTCTTAAATAAATCACAGGCTTTTCAGGAGTAAAATTTCTCCATGTTACCACAGAACAGTTGGCGGCTAATTGGTCTATAGCATTGGAGGATAAGAGCAATTCTTCATCTGCTGGCAAACTTCTAATGCTCCAAATGGTGCGATTGGTTTTCGGATCATTGGATTCGTAATTGATGGAATACAGCTCATTTCCTGTCGAAGTGAGCAAGCTGATATTCTCGTCCAGATAAATTCTATCCTCATACCCGGAAACTTCTACAAAATGCTGATCTGTATTTTCGTCCTTGCAGATATACGCCAGTCTGGAATCGATCCATAGAGGATTCTGGGCATTTTCCCGATACAGTCTGACCTCTTTGGTCGCGAAATCGTATTCCAGAAGATTTACTCCGACCACTTTTTCTTCTTCGGTTACAACATCATCAAAGTAAACCTTTCCATCACCACTGACAATATCATTGTAAAAAGCAGAGGTATGGGCATATTCCGGCGAGAATTGATAAATCTGATTTCTTTTGCCTGTGTTCCAATCATAACAATTCAGAGAAACTGTATTGGAAGCAATGTCCGTCTCCTTATAAAGGATGAGACTATCTGTTGTGCACTCAATGGAAATCGTCCTGCCTTCGTCCAGAGTAAAAGAGGTTCGGTATTCTCCGCTCACCAGATCATAAATCCCTGCCTCCCTGATAACCGGTACAGGATCCTCCTCATACAGAAGCATCAAAAGTTGTGTTTCTGACAGTACAGCTGACACAGCAGATTTCATGGAGTTGAGTTCGGAAGGGAGAGTGAGAGGTTCAATCTGAAAATAATTCTCCCCTTTGATAAAGGGCCTATTGAATTGATAGATCATTTCATTCCTTTCGTAACTCTGGGAGCCTGAAACGGAAGAGTCCGACACGAAAAGGTCGTTCGATACAGGGTCCTGACAGCCGCACAAAAGGGTCAAAAGCACAAAAAGTATGAAAAACACTATGTCTTTTTTCATGGCTCTTTCCTCCGGTATTTTATACGAAAATCCTAGGGCATAAACACTTCTCATTTATTTGTCTCCCTGCTGAAATTATACCACGGAACGCCAACAATCACAATTTGACAGAGACAATACGAAAAAACACTGGAGCGCGGAAAGTGGATTTGAGCAAACAAAAAGAGCCTGGAACGCAAATTGCGTCCAGACTCAGTCTGTGGTGGAGGCGAGGGGAGTTGAACCCCTGTCCGAAAACCGATCCGCACAGCTTTCTTCGGGTGGAGCCGTTTGTTTCAGATTCCCTTGCCCCTCCGCCAGACGGCAGGCTGGGGGGTTCGGTAGCTCCCGGTACAGCTCAGGGGCGGGAGCGGGCCCCTGAGCCGTTCACCACTAGTCGACGCCCGGTCCGGGGCCGTGGTCCTCCCCGGGCGGACGGCAGCCTTAATTAGGCCGCGTAGGCAACAGTTCTGTTGTCGTTTGTTTTGAAGTTTGCCCGTTTTATAGAGGTCGAGCGCCTCTACCCGCTTACTGAGCTTCACAGCCCCCGTCGAAACCGGTACGCCCCCGGATCAAAAGAGGCCATCCATGGGAAATTCAGCGGCTTCTGGAGCGGAGGGCCCGTTCCATCTCCCGCTGGGCGTCCCGCTTGGCCGCGTCCGCCCGTTTGTCGTAGAGCTTTTTGCCCCGGCAGAGGCCCACCTCCACCTTCACCAGCCCCCCTTTGAAATAGAGCTGGAGGGGGATGAGGGTCAGCCCCTGCTGCTTCACCAGCCCGTAGAGCCGCCGCAGCTCCCGCCTGTGGAGGAGGAGGCGCTTGGGCCGGAGGGGGTCCTTGTTGAAGATATTGCCCTTTTCGTAGGGGCTCACGTGCATCTGCTTGACATAGAGCTCCAGCCCCTCGAAGTCGCACCAGGCGTCCTTCAGGTTGACGCCGCCGCAGCGGATGCTCTTCACCTCGGTGCCGAAAAGCTCGATGCCCGCCTCCAGGCTCTCCTCCACGAAGTACTCATGGCGGGCCTGCCGGTTCACGGCGATCTGCTTGGTGCCCTGGGGCATCCTTTCCCCCTCCTTTCCGCCGGACTGGATTTATATTGTATCCGGTTTCGCCCCAAAAGTCAATCTCCCCGCTCCTCCAGGGCCTTCCGCAGGTCGGCGAGGAACCGCGCCTGCTGCTTCTTCAGGTATAGTTCCGCCAGAGGCCGCATCCAGGCCTTCTTCACCGTCACCTCCTCGGTGAACTCCACCCGGGTCTCCTCCCCCTGGGGGATGAAGAGGCCGGTCCAGTGGCCGGCGAGGCTCTCGTTCTCCAGGTCGAATTCCCAGCGGCGGCAGGGTTCCGCGGCGGTGACGGTGAAGGCGGTGGGGAAGCCCCTCCGGGTGTATTCCACGAAGCGGCCCCCCTCCAGGACCTCGGTGCGGCTCAGATCGCTGCGCCAGCCGTAGTCCTCCACCCCGGTCACCACCCGCCACACCCGGCCGGCTTCGGCCGGGAGGAGGGCGGAGGCGGCGGAGACCACCGGCGCGGCCTCCTCCCCGTCGGAAAAGACCCAGAGGCGGTTCAGCAGAAAGCCGCAGACCATGGTGACGCCGGTGGACCCCAGCTTCACCAGGAGCTGGGGCAGGCCCAGGAGGCCGGCCCCCAGGTAGAGGATGGCGGTGGAGAGGGCCAGCATCGAAAGGTTCACCGTGAGGAACTTCACCAGGGCAGGGCTGAAGAACCCCGCCCGGGAGCGGAAGGTCCAGCTGCGGTTCCAGATATAGCTGTTGAGCATCCCCGCGCCGTAGGACAGGATATTGGAGAGATACCGGTCCCAGCCCAGGACCTGGGCGAAGAGGGTGAAGAGCCCCAGGTCCACCAGGGTATTGAGCACCCCCACGGCGGCGAATTTCCCCGCCCGGAGGAGCTCCTTCATGCGGTCGTTCAAATCCTTTGCACTTCCCTTGGTATCGGAATGGGCCGGTCAGTCGCCGAAGAAGGCGGCGTGGACGGCCCGGAGGGCCCGGCCTCCGTCGGCCCGGTCGATGAGCACCGAGATCTTGATCTCGCTGGTGGCGATCATCTGGATATTGATGCCGGCGTCGGAAAGGGCCTCGAACATGGTGGCGGCGACGCCGGGATTGGACTCCATCCCGGCCCCCACCACCGATACTTTGGAGATATTGGTGTCGCAGGCGGTGTCCTTGGCCCCCAGGAGCTCCCGCAGCTCCGAGGCCGCCTCCATGGCCTCCTCGGCCTGGCTGTCCGAGATGGTGAAGGAGATGTCCTTGGTGCCGTCCCGGCCCACCGACTGGAGGATGATGTCCACGTTGATCTTCCGGGCCGCCAGGGCCGAGAAGATCCGGAAGGCGATGCCCGGCACGTCCTCCACCCCGATGATGGATATCCGGGCCACATGGTCGTCCTTGGCGACCCCCTTGATGAGCATTTTCTCCATTTTTACGGCCTCCCTGATGATGGTCCCCGGCTTTTCCTCCAGGCTGGAGAGAACTTCCAGGGGGACGCTGTACTTCTTCGCCATCTCCACGCTCCGGTTGTGGAGCACCTGGGCCCCCAGGCTCGCCAGCTCCAGCATCTCGTCGTAGGAGATCTCGTCCAGCTTCCGGGCGCCGGGCACCAGCCGGGGATCGGCGGTGTAGACCCCGTCCACATCGGTGTAGATCTGGCAGAGGTCCGCCTGGCAGGCGGCGGCGATGGCGACGGCGCTGGTGTCCGAGCCGCCCCGGCCCAGGGTGGTGATATCGTCATAGCGGTCGATGCCCTGGAAGCCCGCTACCACCACGATGTTCCCCTTGTCCAGTTCATTCCGGAGCCGCTCCGTCTCCACCCGGCGGATCCGGGAATTGCCGTGGGTGGAATCGGTGAGGAAGCCCGCCTGCCAGCCGGTGAGGGACTTCACCGGGTAGCCCAGCTTTTCGATGGCCATGGCCAGGAGGGCGATGGAGATCTGCTCCCCGGAGGAGAGGAGGACGTCCATCTCCCGCCTGCTGGCCCTGGGGTTCAGCTCCCGGGCCTTCTCCAGGAGCTCGTCGGTGGTGTCCCCCTGGGCGGAGACCACCGCCACCACGCTGTTCCCCCCGGCGTAGGCCGCGGCGATCCGCCGGGCCGCGTTCATCAGCCGCCCGGCGTCCTTCACCGAGGAGCCGCCGAATTTCTGCACGATGAGGCCCATTCCCATTCCTCCCCCTTCACTCTGCCGGGAGGAGCTCCGCCCCCCGGTTGTCCGGCGCCAGCAGCTCCAGCCGCCAGCCCCCCAGCCCCTGGCCGTCCAGCCAGCAGCGCAGCCGCCGGGCAAAGCCCTCGTTCCCGGCGTCCACCACCGCCATGATAGTGGAACCGGCGCCGCTGATGTAGGCGCAGTAGGCGCCGGACTCCAGGGCGCAGTCCATCACCCCGCGGCCTCCGGGGATGAGCTCCAGCCGGTAGGGCTGGTGGAGCCGGTCCTGGGCCGCCACCCGGAGATTCTCGTACTGCCCGCTGGCGAGGCTCATGGCCATGAGGGCGGCCCGGCTCAGATTGAAGACCCCGTCCTTCCGGCTCACCTCCCCCGGGAGGGCGGCACGGGCGGCGCTGGTCTTGAGCTCGAAGTCCGGGATGACGGCGGCGAAGCGCAGGTCGTCCCGGAGCTCCTGCCGGCAGTAGTAGACCCGGCCGTTTTCGATGGCGGCGGTGACCTGCCCCCCCAGGATGGCGGGGGTGGAGTTGTCCGGGTGCCCCTCCATGGAGGCGGCCATATCGATGAGGTCCCCCCGGGTGAGGGGGGAGCCCATGAGGAAATTGGCCCCCATGAGCCCCGCCACGATGCAGGCGGAGCTGCTCCCCAGGCCCCGGGCCATGGGGATGGGGTTCTCCTGGCGGATGCGCAGGCCGGAGAGGGGCTTGCCGCAGAGGTCGTAGAGGTACTTCGCCGTCTTGTAGATGAGGTTATTCTCGTTTTCCGGCACCCGGGTGCCGTCCAGGGAGGCGATGTCCGCCCCATCCCAGGGCTCCATCACCACCCGGTTGCGCATCCCCAGGGCGAGGCCCAGGGAATCGAACCCCGCCCCCATATTGGCGCTGGTGGCGGGCACGGTGATCTCCACTTTCATTATTCTACTCCAAATTCCGCTGATTTGTGCCTGTCCCGGGGCTAGAGCACCGGGAAGGCGGAGAGGATCCGGGCCCCGGCGGCTCCCGCGGCCCGGGCGGCGGCGTCCAGCTCCCCCCGGGTGGCCAGGGGGGTGATGAGGGCCTCCTCCCCGGCCTCCAGGGGCTCCAGGAAAAAGGCCCCGGGGAAGAAGAGGGAAAGGCCCTCCCGGTCCAGCCCCGCCGTCCGGAAGTAGCCCCGGCAGGGGGCCTCCTCCGGCGGCAGCAGCAGCCCCGGCTCCGCCGGGCCCCAGGCCGGGGCGGCCTCCCGCCTCCCGGAGAGGGCCTCGATAAGGTCCCCCGCCACGGCGGAGGCGGTGGGGAGGGAGCCGGCCCCCCGGCCGTAGAAGAGGACATCCCCCGCCATATCCCCGGTGACCAGGACGGCGTTATAGACGTCCCCCACCCCGGCGAGGAGGCTGTCCCCCGGCACCAGCATGGGGGAGACCTCCAGGGCGGCGCGGCCCCCGGCGGTGCGCCGGGCCCGGGCGATGAGCTTCACGGCGCCGCCCCAGCGGGCGGCGTAGGCGGCGTCCCGGGGGGTGACCTCGGCGATGCCCCGGGTGGGGACGTCGGCGGGGTAGAAGTGGCTCCCGAAGGCCAGGGAGGCCAGGATGCAGAGCTTCCGGCAGGCGTCCCGGCCCTCCAGGTCGGCGGAGGGGTCCCGCTCGGCGTAGCCCAGCTTCTGGGCCAGGGCCAGGGCGGACTCCAGGGTGGCGCCCTCCCGGAGCATCTTCGTGAGGATGAAGTTGGTGGTGCCGTTGAGGATCCCCGCCACCTGGAGGATCCGGTCCGCCCCCAGGGAGCGGCGGATGGGCCCGATGACCGGGGTGCCCCCGGCGACGCTGGCCTCGAAGAGGAAGCGGGCCCCGTGCTCCTGGGCCAGGGCCAGGAGGATGTCCCCCTTCTCCGCCACCAGCTCCTTATTGGAGGTGACGAAGCTCTTCCCCCGGGAAAGGCACTCCTTGGCGAAGGTGAAGGCGGGCTCCACCCCGCCCAGGGCCTCGGCCACCGCCGCGATCTCCGGGTCGTCCCGGATGGGAGAAAAGTCCCGGACGAACCGGTCCGAGTAGGGAAGGCCGGGGAAGGCGCGCCGGTCCAGGATGTACTTCACCTCCACCGGCTCCCCCAGGGCCCGCTCCACCTGGGAGCGGTTCTTCTCCAGCACCGTGAGGACCCCGGAGCCTACCACTCCGTGCCCCAGCACCGCGATCTTTTTCAAATCATCACATCCTATTCTATGCGGGACGGCGGGGCAGGCCCCGCAGCCAGGCGATTTTTTCCGGCCTTTGGCCTCCCAAAATCGTTCTATCCACAATAGCGCCCTCTGGATCCAAGGCCGGACCGGTGCCGCGCCCTTCTCCGCCCAGGTGGTATGCTCAGAGAGCGGGGCAGTCGCTAGCGCCTCGCAGGCGCTTCTCTTACGGACCTGGCCGCGGGGCCTGCCCCGATTAACGAACAGAGGTGACCTGCTTGACCTCCACCACGCCGTCGCTGGAGGAGAGCTCCTCCAGAAGCTCCTCTGGGGCGCCCCCCGCCCGGAGCCGGGCCGAGATGGACACCGGCGCCACCCCGTCGGCGGGGATATTCTGGTTCACCGTCAGGATGTTGGCCCCCTGGCGGGAGAAGCGGTCCAGAAGGCCGGAGAGCACCCCCGGCC
>CALXEL010000026.1 GCA_944387315.1 uncultured Clostridia bacterium | reverse complement strand
TGGAGCTAGTGACGCGACTTGAACGCGCGACCTGCTGATTACGAATCAGCTGCACTACCGACTGTGCTACACTAGCCTAATAAATTGACAAAAATTACAATTCCGGTTCACAGCATACCATATTTTTAAGCGGGATGTCAATATGACATCCCGCTTTTCTATGGGTTTGTCTAGCTATAAAAGCTGAAGGGTGGAACCAGTTTTGGAAGGGGTTACAACAATTTGGTGAGGGATAGTCTCACGAAGCTGAGCAACATGGGAAATGATTCCCACAGTGCGTCCTTGTTGCTGTAAATGAGACAGAGTTTGAATCGCAGTGTCCAGAGAGTTGCTGTCTAGTGAACCAAAGCCTTCATCAATAAACATAGTGTCAATAGACACACCTCCGGCATAGATGCGGATAATATCTGCCAACCCCAAGGCCAGAGCCAAGGATGCCTGAAAGCTTTCCCCGCCGGATAAAGTACCTACCAAACGCTCTTTCCCGGTATAGCTGTCAATGATCTCCAGATCTAAGCCAGCTGGAGCGTTGCGTACCCGCTGAGGTTTTCTTTTTAAATGAAATCTGGTACCTGTCATGTGGGAGAGGTGAATATTCGCCATAGCAATTACTTCATCAAAATAGGAGCCCAAAATATATCGCTCAAAAGAAAGTCTTTGGGAATTGTTTCCACGAGCCATATTGCTAAGCTCTTTTACTGCATTATATCGCTGGTATAATTCCTCATTTTCCCTATGGAGTTTTTCAATAGAAGCCATTGCTTTTTCTAAAATAATTTTCTGAGCAATCCATTTACTATGCTGGTTTGTAACAGCAGTGCGATCCTGGGAGAGCTGTTGATTTCTTTGAGAAAGCTCTTCCACATCAATTGGTTGTTTCCCATCTGTTTTTTCCCGCAGGGTTACCATGTGTGTTACTAGACTATCATATTTCTGTGACCCTGCCAGGTCGCTGCTTTGCAGATGGGTAAGCTGAGAAACCAGAGAAAGGTCCCGCTGCAAAAGATCCAAAGAGTCCCAGCCCAGTTGACCTGCCATTTCTTTTAGTTGCAGTTTGCCTTGTGCCAGCTGTTGGTTTAACTTGTTTTCCTGGTTTTGGGTTTGCAGCAGTTGGTCGGTAACCTGATCATATCGCCGGCGCAGTGCCAAATAGGTTTGCTCGACTTCTTCTATTTTTTTGACATGTTGCGCAATATCCCTTTGTTGCTTTTGGATTTCGCCGGTGTAGTCAATTTCTCCTGCCAAAGTCGGCAGTTGACTGGTGAGCTGCTGGATTAGCTGTTGTGTGCTGGCAGATTGATTGTGCCGCTGTGTTAGCTCATTAGAAACGGTTTCCAGGCGTTGAGAAACCAGGTCCAAACTTTGATAACGGGAGTCTGTTAGAAGTGCGTTTCCTCCAGACTGTACGATCTCCTCTTCCAGCTTTTTTAGCTGTTTTTTCAGGTTGTTAGCTTGTTTGGTGATTTCCTGTTCCCACTGGTTTAGTTGTTTGGACAGATCGGACCAGTCATGGGGAGCGTCCACATTCATGGCAGTAAAAAATGTTAATGACAGTTTTTCTCGCTTGGATTCCGCTTGTTGCAAAAGTTTAAAGCTGGTGTCCAACAGATCAGCAGACTGCTGTACCTCTGTTTTGTCTGGGATATTCTGTATTGTGCCAACAGCTGGATGAGGATGAACGGTAGAGCCACAAACTGGGCAGGGAAGATTGGGTTGCAGATTTTGTGCCAGTAAAGCGGCCTGTCCCTCGACAAATCTTTGGCTGGTTTGCTGGTAGGATTCCCGGGCAGAGCAATAGGACTGGGCCAGTGTAGTGCACTGCTCGTGTGCTAGTTTTACCTGATCCAGCTGTTTATAGCAGGTGTTCCATTGGTTGATCTGGCCAAGAATCTCAGCCCGTTGGGATGCTAGTAACAGTACTTTCTGCTTTTTGTTTAAAGTAGCAATCTCTTTTTCAAGCTGCTGTAGCTGACCCTGATGCCGGACGCAATTTTCCCACTGGGTTTGCTCCAGCTGCAAGCGAATCAGCCCAGCTCGTTTTTCCTCCAATTGAGCTTTTTGTTGGGGCAATTGGTCATATTGCATTTGTGCCCTGTCAAAAGATATTTCCAGAGCCTGTTTCTGCTGGCTTAGCAGAGCAATCTGATCTTGCAGTTGCCTCAGCTGCCGCTGCCAGTTGCCCAGAAGCAAAACAGCCTGGTTCAGTTCTCCCGCGGCAGAGGCCTGGTAGTATTGCTGACGGTTTTGCTGAAAAACTTCTGCCTGATCCTGCAGCCCTTCCATTTCCTGTTTCAGCTGTTTTAGTTCTTCAAACTGTTTGTTGAGTTGTACCGCGTCTTCCAGACGCAGCTTTTCCATTTCATAGCTGAGAGTTTTCAGTTTTTCATCCAGTACAGAAATTTCCCTGTCGATTTTATCGATGGCTTCGTGGACGGCTTGGCTAATGCGTTCTACAGGGGCAAAGACAGCCTGATCCAATTCACCTAAACCATCACAGCCGTTTTGCATAAGGGTGTCAATAGATGCGGTAAGGGCTGCCAGACTTTGTCGAATTTCATTGTCCAGTTCTTTGACCTGGCTTTCCAATTCCTCCTCTATTCGGCCACAGATACCGGTGCCAAAGATTCGGCTGAAAATCTTCAGCTTTTCCTCGCTGTTGGAGCGTAACAGTTTTTGAAATTCTCCTTGGGGAAGCATGACAATCTGTTTGAATTGGTCATTGGTAATGCCTAACAGCTGTTCCAACATTTCATCCACTGCTTTAATGCCAGAGATAACAGTACCATCAGGCAGGGTCAGCTGGACTTTGTGGGCCTGCTCCCGTACCTTTTGAGTTTTGCCCAGTACCGTTTGTTTGGGGCTGCGGTAGATTTGATAGAGCTGCCCTTTCAGGGTAAAGTCCAGCTTTACCCAGCAAATTTCCTCCGGGGAGCTGTGCTGGCTTTTCAAACTGTCGGCCAATCGGCTCTCTCCGCTGGCGGAGCCATAGAGAGCGAAGGAAATACCGTCAAAAATGGTGGTTTTTCCTGAGCCTGTAGGGCCAGAAATTAAAAATAATCCCTGTAGATGGGTAAAATCAATTTCCTGGGTATCACGATAAGGGCCAAAGGCGTGAAGAATCAGTTTAACAGGTTTCATTTATCTTCCTCCCTAGCCAGTTTTTCATAGATCTTATCCATAATTTTGTGCTGTTGGGCACTCATTTCCTCTCCCTTTATGGTTGCGAAGAATTGATCAAATAGATTTGGCAGAGGTTCCTGGCGCTTTTGAGCCCCTAAAGTGACAGTCTCAGATGCGTCACTTTCCAAAGCGAGGTAACGCAGCCCCAAAATATTGGGATAGAGCACCGACAGTTTTTCCATAGCGTGGAGTACCAGACTTTTATCGGTAAGCTGGGCAAAGATATAGTTTTCCTGTTGCTCAAAGGGCAGAAAGATAGGGGAGAGCAGCTGTTGGATACTGCCGGTAATCACCTGAAGATCCCGCAGCGGGGGAATGAGTTGCTCCCGGACAGAAAGATTGCCTTTTTCTCCCAGCTCAACAATGGTGACACTTTTGGGTGTGCCTGCTTCAGAGAGGGAATATTTCAGAGGTGAACCGCTATAGCGCAAATTAGCGGAGGGAGTTTGGGGAAGATGCAGATGCCCGGCGGCACAGTAATCAAAATGGTCAAACAGATTGGCATCCACCAGGTCGGTACCGCCTACAACCGTCTCCGACTCACTGGTCAGCAGATTGGCTTTGGCTGAGCCGGAGAGGGGGGCAAAAAAACCATGAAGCAGCAAAACATTCCGCTGAGAAAAATCCATCCGGGGCTGGTTTTCCTCCAGTAAAAAGGAGTAGGCATCCTGAAAGGTAGAGATTTCCTCCTGGGGATAGAGGGGGCGTAGGTCAGCGGGCTGCAAATAGGGGAGGAGATAAAAATGTACAGGTCCCCACTGGTCCTCCAAAGTGACTTTGACTATTTCTTTTTCTGCCCCGCCCACAATGCGTACCCCCATCTGCCGGCCTAACCGCTCACCAAAAGTAAGACGCTGGGGGCTGTCATGGTTGCCGGCAATGGCCAAAACGGTTATTCCCATCTCACCGGCAATGTTCCAAAGGGCGTCATCCAGTACTTTGACTGCTTGGGCAGAAGGTACCGAGCGGTCAAACAGGTCGCCGCTGATCAGCAGCACATCAATTTGTTCTGCTTTTAAAATTTCATAAAGAGTGTTTAGAAAGGCCTGTTGGTCATCCAGCAGGCTGTATTCAAACAGTGTTTTTCCAATGTGCCAGTCAGATGTGTGCAGCAGCCGCATGAAAACATTCCCTTCTTTCACTCTGTTGATAAACCTGTGGTTATTTTACCTTTTTTCCCGCTTAAAGTCAAAATTCCTGAGGAATAACAGGAAATAAAACAACCATACTAAAACAGAATTATTTTCCCAGAGCACAGCGAAAAACATCCGGGAAGAAGGAAGTCTATGAGCAAGAAACTCAAATATGCCCTTATTGGCTGTGGACGTATCGCCCCCAATCACATTGGGGCGGCTAAAGATTGCAGTGGTATTGAGATCGCGGCCCTCTGTGATTTGCACCCTGAGCGCTGTCAAAAGCTGATTGAGCAATTTCATCTCTCCAATGTGGAAGTGCACACCGATTTTCGGCAGATGCTGCGGGAACAGCCTCTGGATTTGGCAGCCATTGCCACCGAATCGGGGAAACACGCTGCTGTTGCCTTGGAATGTATCCGCCACCAGGTTCATGTAATCATTGAGAAACCTATGGCCCTCTCCTTGCGGGATGCGGATGCTATTTTGGAAGCGGCCAAGCGATATCAGGTGCGGGTTTGTGCCTGTCATCAAAACCGGTTTAACAAATCTGTAACAAAACTTAAATCAGCCATAGAAAGTGGACTTTTTGGCCCTCTCTACCACCTGACAGCCAATGTGCGCTGGAACAGAGGGGAAGAATATTACAGGCAGGCACCCTGGCGTGGCCGGTGGGATCAGGATGGAGGAGCCCTGATGAATCAGTGTATCCACAACATTGATCTGCTTCGATGGTTGGCAGCAGAGCCTATTTTAGAGGTGTTCGCCTATACTGACCGGCTCCATCACCCCTATATTCAGGCGGAGGACCTGGGAATTGCCCTGGTGAAGTTTAAAAACGACACCTATGGGGTAATCGAGGGAACCACCAATGTCTATCCCAAAAACTATGAGGAGACCCTCTGTGTCTTTGGTCAACGGGGAACCGCTAAGATTGGAGGCAAATCGGTCAACCAGTTGGAAACCTTTTTGGTAGCGGGGTTTGAGGGGGAAGAGGAGTGGATTCGGGAGCACTACAGCGAGACCCCGCAAAATATTTATGGATTTGGTCATAAGCCCCTTTATCGGGATGTAGTGGACGCCATCAAATGTGGCAGGGAACCTTTGGTGGATGGGCAGGCGGGACGGGACGCTCTGGAACTGGTATTGGGTATTTATCTGTCGGCAGCGGAAGGAGTGCCGGTTCGGTTTCCACTGGAGGATTGTGCCTCTGTGGATTTTGCTGACCGGTTTTCCTAAATGAAGCTATTTTCTTTTCTTAAAGATCTCATGGCTGAAGGATTTGTTCAGAATACGGCACTGCTGTCCCTGGGGACCATTGCCGGTCAGTTGATTCCCGTTGGAGCGTTGCCCTGGCTGAGCCGGCTGTATCAACCGGAGGATTTTGGCGTCTACACTCTGTTTCAGTCGGCAATTAATATGGTCAGCCAGCTGGGCTGCCTAAAGTATGATATGGCCATTACCATGGCTGGTGAGGAAGAACAGGGGAACCGGCTGTTTGCCCTTTCGATGGTTCTATCAGCCCTGACAGGTATTATTTTTATCCCGATAGCGCTGGTTTGGAACAGTGCTGAAAAAGACGCCTTTTGGATTTTCTTTCTGCCCTTGGGGGCGGCTTTGACTGGCTGGTATCTTGCCTTAACCGGGTACTGCCTGCGCATGGAGCAGTATGGTGCCATTGCCCAGGCTTCGATCCTCAAAACCACCGCTATGGTGCTGGTTCAGCTGTGGCTCTGCCAAGTTCCCAGGCAGGGTATGGGACTGGTCTGGGGATATTTGGCAGCCAATGGGGTGGGAATTTGCCGGTTGCTGCCAGCTATTGTTTCACCATGCAAACCGATCCATATTCCAAGTCTCAGGGAGTTATGGCAAACCGCAGTGACATACCGGCATTTTCCCATGTTTACGTTGCCTGGATCTCTGGCCAGCAGTATGGTCTACAATCTGCCCAGCTACTTTTTGGCGGGCCTGTATTCCCAGACCCAGCTGGGATACTATGCCATGGCCAACCGGCTGGTGTTTACCCCTATTTCCATGCTTTCCACCTCGCTGAGCCAGGTTTTTACCCGTATGGCTGCCAAACAGCATAGCAGGCGGCAGGAGCCGACTGTCTTTCGGCAGGTTTCCCGAGGACTGTTTTGGGGAGGGCTTGTCATTTTTTCAGGAATTTTCGTTTTTGCCAGCCCTTTGGTTCAAATATTTTTGGGAAGCCAATGGACTCCAATGCTACCCCTTCTTTTTGTCATGCTTCCCCTGGGATTTATGCGGTTTTGGGTGGCGCCTCTGTCCACCATGCCCATTGTTCTGGGGAAAAACGCCAAGTCCATGGCCTGGCAGCTTTTGCTTTTTGCCCTTTCCCTGTTGGCGCCGCTGGCCGCCAGATGGTTTTCTCTCCCTATAGAGGGATACCTGTTGGTACTCTCTCTGGGACTTTCTGGAGGGTATTTGTTTTATTATCTGGCAACGGTCCGCCTGATTGCCGGTTTGCGGAAAGGAGAGGTGTAGATGTTTGAGGAAAACAGAGAAAACTCCCAGGTTTTGCTGCGATGGGCCCTGCTGCTCTCGGCCTTTTGCGGAGCTTTTGAAATCGGAGCCTCCAGTATCTACCGGCTTTTTCCTCTCTCTCTAATTCCGCTGGTGGCAGCTTTTGCTTTTTGGATTCTAAATCGCCGAAAAAAAGGTTTGATCCATCTGGCGGGACAGACCATTGCGCCCTGGCGTGACGCGGCCATTCCACTCATCTGGATTTTAGCCTATCTCCTGTGGGATGGGATCAACCTGCTGTACGCACCTATTTGGCAATATGGATGGGAAAAGTATCGGGTGGTACTGCCCATGCTGTTTGTCAGCTTGTGTCTGGTTTGTGTTTTACAGGACAGGAAAGGAAGAAATGGCCTGTTGCTCATCTTTACGGGGGCTGGAATGCTCCTTTCCATTGGTTCGGTGGTCAACTATCTGGTATGGCGGGTATATCCCCTGTATTACACCCTTCGGCTCACCTTGCGGCGGGACTATAACATGTTTGCCACCGCGGTGCTTTTAGGAATGCTGTCCGGTTACGGCCTGATTGTTACCAGCAAAAAATCCTATGGTATCAAGACCCTTTTGTTGGGTGCGCTGACCGCTCTGGAACTGCCGGTTTTGTATCTCAGTGGCTCCCGGCGAACCTATCTGCTGCTGCTCTTGTTTCTGCCTCTTTTTCTTCTGCTTTTTTCTATAGATCGTGCCCGGAATGACAGCTGGAAACAGGCACTGACTGGGGCCATAGCGCTGGTGCTGGGAGTGGGAGCGCTTTCCTTTGGGGAGGTGTTTCTGATGGAGGGGTGTATGAACCAGATGTATCAGCAGCAGGGGGAGATCCCGGAACTGGTTCCAGTACCAGGGGGAGAGACCACAGTAGGGGAACGATATGACACCACTACCGATGGGTCAGCCCTTGACAAGCGCCTTATGCTCTGGCGAATCGCCTGGGAGGACTATCGCTCTTCTGGGACACTGGCCCAGACTGTGGGCCAGGGACTGGGATATGACATCTTGCTCTATGACCTTTCCGACGACCCGGAACTGGCCGCCGAGTATCCAGACCCTTCGGTTCGGATGGGGGTACTCTCAGCCCACAATATGCTGCTCACAGATTTGCTCAGCGGCGGATGGATAAAAGGAGTATTGCTGGTAGGGATGCTGCTGGCTCTGGCCTGGCGAGTGCTTTGGCTGATCTGGTCCAGACAATGGATGGGCTTTGTCTATGGTTGTATTCTTTTTACTATTGTGGCGGGCAATGGGGTATCCAATCGGTTTGGACTGCTCTATGACAAGTTCTTTTACTTTTATGTGGGGTTGACCTTGTGGGAGACAATCTCTTTCAGGCGGGATGGAGGCGGGGAACAATGGGCGTAAAAAAGATCTGTGTAATCACCGCGGTCCATGCCCACAATGATGTGCGGATTTTCCATAAAGAGTGCAGGGCACTGGTGGAGGCCGGATATAAAGTGGTGCTGCTCTGCCCTGATTTTGAAGGGGAAGAGCAGGGCGTTATCTGCCACAGGGTTTTGGTTCCTGCCGGCCGACTCTCCCGCATCCGAAACAGCAGCCGTATATTTTGGAAGCCCGCTCTCCATGAGGACGCGGACCTGTATCATATCCATGACCCGGAACTGTTACCTTTAGCTATCCGACTGAGAAAGAGGGGAAAACGGGCGGTTTATGATGTCCACGAGGATCTGCCACTACAGATTTTGTCCAAGCCCTGGATACCCAGGCTGCTGCGTCCTCTGATGGCGACAGCGGCCAGATGGTATGAGGGGAGAGCGGCTGCCCGATTGACAGGGGTTGTATGCGCTACCCAGCCCATTGCCCGCCGTTTTCCCGGCAGTGTTTTGGTTGCCAACTATCCCGACCCCAGGGAGTACATGGCTCTGTCTCAAAGAGAGGTAACACCCTATTTGGAACGCCCGCCCTACGCCTGCTATCTGGGGGCCATCTCCGCTATCCGGGGGATTGTCCAGATGGTGGAGGGAACTCAAAAAACTCCCCTGCGATTGCAGCTGGCAGGACGATATGAAAGCCAGGATCTGCGGCAAAAAACCGAACAGATGCCCGGTTACAGTCAGGTGGATTATCTGGGACAGCTGGATCGGGGGCAGGTGATGGAATTGATGTGCAGATGCAGGATGGGACTGGTGGTTTTACAGCCCACCGACAGCTATCGGGAGTCGGTTCCCATCAAGTTGTTGGAATATCTGTTGGCGGGGCTTCCGGTTATCGCTTCGGATTTCCCCTATTGGAAAGAGCTGGTGGGACAGGAGAGCGTCCTTTATGTGGACCCAACCTCTCCAGACGCCATTGGCCAGGCTATGAATTTTTTGTGGGACAACCCCCAACTGGCAAAGCGAATGGGGGAGCGGGGACGAGAATTGGTTTTAAACCGGTATCATCTGCAAGGACAAATAGAAAACCTGCTGCATTTTTATCGGATCTGGTTGGGCCAGCTGCCGGACACAGACTGCAAGGAGGGAAACAATGAAAATTCTGCTGATTAATCACTATGCGGGCTCCAAAGAGATGGGAATGGAGTACCGCCCCTATTATCTGGCAAAACACTGGGTGCAGATGGGGCATGAAGTAACCATTGTAGCAGCCAGTTTCAGCCATTTGCGACTGAAAAATCCACAGTTGGAGGACAGTTGGGAAAAGCGGGAGATTGATGGAATCCACTATCTGTTTCTGCAAACCCCAGCCTATCAACGCAATGATAAAAAGAGAGCCATCAATGTCATTACCTTTATTCGTAAGCTCTATCAAATGGGGGAAAGATTGGCCAAAGAGATTGCCCCCGATGTGGTGATTGCCTCCTCTACCTACCCCTATGACATTCGCCCTGCCGCCCGTATTGCCCGCCTCAGTGGGGCAAAGTTGGTTTATGAGCTCCATGACATCTGGCCCCTGAGCCCCATGGAGCTGTATGGATACTCCAAAACACACCCCCTGATGCTGTATACCAAGAGGGAAGCGGACTACGCCTTTGAGCATTCCGACCTGGTTGTGTCCCTGCTGCCCTTTGCCGACACCTATATTGCCGAGCAGAAGCTGCGGGTCAAAGAGTATGTGCACATTCCAAATGGGGTGGAAGTTCCTGGAGAGTCCCAGCAGCCTCCACCCCAGCAGCACCTGGACCTGCTGACACGCTATCGGGAAAAGGGAATGTTCCTGGTGGTTTATGTAGGTGGATTTTCCACTGCTAACGCGTTGGATGACTTTATCAAGGCAGCGGGCAACTGTCCGGAGGATGTGTTATTTGTCACCATTGGAAACGGTCCTTTAAAAGTGGGATATAAAAAGCGTGCCCGGCTGGAAGGTATTGACAATCTACTGTTTTTGGATGGCCTGCCCAGGGAGCAGTTGCCGGCGGTATTGGAACTGGCGGACGTGTTGTATCTAGGAGCTAAGCACACAGGAATCTACCGGTATGGGGTCAGTATGAACAAACTGTTTGATTACATGCTGGCGGCCAAGCCGATTATTTTTGGCGTGGATGCCCAAAACAATCCGGTGGAAGACGCCGGGTGTGGGGTGACCATTGAAAGCGAGGACGCGGATGCCATTGTACAGGCGGTGGAACGGCTGCGGCAGATGACACCCCAGCAGCGGGCCGAAATGGGGCGCAAAGGTAAAATCTATGTGGAAGCCCGTCATGATTACAGCAATCTGGCCAAAGCATTTTTACAAGCAGTTGCATCCGCGGGAAAAGCCAGCGGACAAAAGGGGGAATAGAGGTGTCTTTGGCCGCCTATGAGCAGCTTCCCCAGTGGATGAAAGATTCCATTTCCCGTCAGGCCTGGCTGGAGCTGGATGGGAAAAGATGGCAGTTGTCCATGAAAAGACTGATGGATTTAATGGGCGCCTTGGGACTGCTGATTATCCTGGTTCCGGTAACTGGAGGGATTGTACTGGCTCTGGCTTCCCAGGGGGATGGCCCCATTTTGTTTCGGCAAACCCGGATTGGTCGATACGGCAAACCTTTTACTATTTTAAAATTCCGCACCATGTCCCCTGGCAGTCAGTGCAAAGGAGGGCTTTCGGTGGCGGGAGATCAGCGGGTTACCCCTCTGGGACGGGTTCTGCGCCGGTATCGGCTGGATGAGCTGCCCCAGCTTGTCAACGTACTGCGGGGAGAGATGTCCCTGGTGGGGCCACGCCCAGAGCTTCCTGAGTTTGTACAGGCATATACGCCCCAGATGCGTTCTACGCTTTTGCTTCCAGTGGGTATGACCAGCAGGGCCTCCATTCGTTTTCGGGATGAGGCCAAGTACCTGTCGGTTCAGAATAGCCAGGAGGTATATTTGAAGCGGATATTGCCGGAAAAGATGGCGTGGAATGTGGATTATCTTAAAAATTTCAGCTTGATAGAAGATATAAAAATCCTGCTGGAAACTCTCCAGTGTGTGATGGAAATGGAGTGAGATTATGGAGTTTTCAGGATTGCGTACCCAATATGAACGGTTGCGGCCTCAGATGGAAAAGTCTGTTCTGGAGGTGCTGTCCCAGGGAAGCTATATTATGGGCCCTCAGGTGGAGGAACTGGAGGAACAATTGGCCCAGATGGCAGGGGTACCGGAATGTGTATCGGTGTCCAGCGGAACCGATGCTTTGCTGATGGCTTTGATGGCCAGCGGCATTGGACCGGGGGATGGGGTCATCACCACTGCTTTTTCTTTTTTTGCCACAGCCGAAGTGATTTTGTTGTGTCAGGCGGTTCCTATTTTTTGCGACTGTAATCCGGATACCTACAACCTGGACCCTTTCTGCCTGGAACAGACCATAAAAAAACACCTCAGCTCCCATTCTCCCATCCGCTTAAAAGCAGTAATCCCGGTGGATCTGTTTGGTTTGTGTGCCGACTACACCAGGATCTGTGAAATCTGCCAGGACTATGGGCTAATGATTATTGAGGATGCTGCCCAAAGCTTTGGCGCCTCATTACAGAGTCAAAAAGCGGGGAGTTTTGGGCGATTTGGCTGTACCTCCTTTTTTCCTGCCAAACCTTTGGGGTGTTATGGGGACGGGGGCGCCATTTTTGCCCATACCCAGGAGGATGCCGATTTATTGCGGTCCCTGCGGGTCCATGGAAAGGGAAGAGATAAATATGAAAATCGGCGGGTAGGGCTCAACGCCCGTCTGGATACCATACAGGCGGCTGTCCTTTTGGAAAAGTTAAAGGTTTTTCCTGATGAACTTAAACGCAGACAACAGGTGGCAGCACAGTATACCCAGCGTTTGGAACAGATAGTCAAAACACCACAGCAACCAGAAGGCTACTTCTGCTGCTTTGCCCAGTACACCATCGGGCTGGAGAGCAGAGAGCAGCGGGACAAGCTGCGAGAGTTCCTCACTGAAAGACGAATTCCCACCAATATTTACTATCCAATCCCTTTAAACCGGCAGAAGGCGGTGGGGGGATCCAATTGGCCCATGCCTAACGCGGAGACTGCTGCTGACCGGGTGCTTTCTCTGCCCATGCATCCCTACCTGGAGCCAAAAGAGATAGACCAGGTGTGTGACTCTATTTTTGAGTATATACAGGGTTATTCCCAACCACAGGAATGACAGAAAAACAGACCGCGTATTCTCACTGGAAGATTTACAGGAGAAGACGCGGTTATTTGTTTATTCTATAGGTTTTGCTTTTTTCTGAAAATATATTATAATAGGTAAAGTATGTGGTATCTATGGGACGGTTTTCAACTGGTTGGAAATAGGAAGATGAATCCCAAAGATGTCTTGAATAAAAATATCAGATTGCGTTTTCTGCGACATAATGCAGGAAAACCTGCAAAAATGTAAAATCTGGAAAGAAATGCAATAAAATATAGAAATCGGTACACTAAATAAGTGAGCCGCTGAAGAGATGGTGGTGTTAAATTGGTACTCGACGTCGAAAAAGTACGATCTGCCAAGCTGGGTGACAGCCAGAGTTTTGCCGACCTTTATGATCAGATAGCAACGGATCTTTATAAAGTGGCCCTGTACACGCTGGGTAACCCTCACGATGCGGAAGATGTGGTTAGTGAGACCTTTATCGAAGCGTATAAGGGAATTCGAAACCTGCGGGATGAGGGAAGTTTCCGTCCATGGATTATGCGGATTCTTTCCATTCGGTGCAAGCGGAAGATTGCCAGCTACATACAGGAAAAACCAAATATAGATTTGGAGGATTTTATAGAGACTCCCTCGGATGTCAGTCCAGAGACGGCGGATTGCAGCGAGAGGGTTACAGTTCTTGACGCCCTAAATAAACTGCAAAGGGATGAAAGGACAATTGTGGTTCTTTCGGTTTTGCAGGGTTATACAACAAAGGAAATTTCTCAAATAATGGATATGCCCCATGGCACAGTGAGCTCAAAACTTTACCGCACATTAATTAAGCTCAGGAAAACGCTTGAGCAAGAATAGGGAAAGGGGGAGATTGCATGAGCGCTCATGAGGATGAGTTCTGTGATGAACAAGAATTACAACAGCTGATTGACCAGGTTTCCAAATCATTTCAGGCTCTTGATGATGTTACGCTGCCAGAATCTCTCAAAAGCAAGAATCTGCTCCCCCTCTTAAGTGAGGTAGAGCAGGATTCGGTGGTAGAAGAGGATCAAACGGGTAATGTGGTAAATTTTGAGGCACTGCCCAAAAAGGGAATGTCCAGAAAACGGATGCGCCAGATGGCGTCGGTGGCTGCGGCTTTCGTGTGTATTGTTGGTATTTGGTACACCTATTCTCGTGGGGGAGTATCTACCAATAGTTCCAGCGGTATGACTGCGGATTTCTCATCCAGCTCTATGGCTTCGGCGACTGGTGCAGAATCCGAAGAAGGCCAGCGGCTGGATTCTGATGCGGTGCCTGAGGCTGCGCCCAACCAGGTGTCCAACGGTGCACCTCTGTTGTCAACCAGTCCGGCGATGATGCCTGAGGAGCAGGCCAGTGACTATACAGCTGTTCGCCAAGCGCTGGGGGACACTCAAACATCCCAGGAGAAAAGCTTTCCTGACAGCGGTTTTTACAAAGCTGAAGGAGGAAGTAGCAAAACCAACCCCCAGACAGCTGACACTGTTGGTCCCATGCTGACCAATCAAGCTCCGGTGGAGCGGCCGGACTCATCACCTCAACAAACTGTACTTTGCCAGGATAAAAATTACCGGTATCATTTGTACAGCGATGCCCAAGGCAGTACAGAAGTGCAGATTGTGGATGCGTCCAATGAACAGGTTGTTTCCACCATACCGTTAGAGGAAGAGGACACTCTGTATGAGGCCTATCTGGTGGAGGACTGTTTGGTTCTGGTGGAGAGTGGAGATTGGAATGAACTGGAGATGGAAAGCCAATTGAGCGATCCAATTTCTGCGTATACCCAGACACTGTTTGTCCAGTATAATCAGGATTTGTCAGAGACAATGCAAGAGGACGCGGTTGATTTCTCTGATGACAATGAAAGCTCTGTACTGGAAGGCCAAGCCGCTTCAACGGCAGTGGTCTATGACGTCGCAAATCCTTCTTCTCCAAAAGTGAGACGGAGATTTCAGCAGACTGGTACCTATCTAGATTCTCAGGTCTGTGACGGAACCCTCTATCTAGTTTCTTCTGATGAAAAGAGTGGAGATGCCCGAGCCGATGATACGCAACTGGCGCAATTGATTCCAAGTACTTATGACAGTGTAGGCCATGATGTTCGTCCAATGCGCTCAGAGGATATTACCCTGTCCTCTCAGATAGATACTGCTACCTACGCAGTAGTAACCGCGCTGGAGGTGTCGGATGACCAGGCACCAGCTACCACTAAAGCAGTTTTGGGCATGGATGACAAATCCACTGTTTGCTTTGAGACAGAGGAACTGTATTTAATGGGAATGGTAACAGATTCTAATGGCTCTGGAACACAACTGTATGCTTTTGAGTGTTTGGAACAGGGACTGGAATTGACTGGTTCTACTCAGGTGATGGGTACAATACCCCATTCGGATTTTCTCAACTGGTATGATGGAATCCTGTATGTTGTAACCACATCCAAGGATACAGGATATTCTCTCTACCTGTTTGAGAAGAGTTTGGTTTTAGTTGGTTCCATTGAGAATGTATCCGTCACTGGAGACTCTGTACAAGCTCAATTTGAGGAAGATACAGTGACTTTGACCGGCGATAATGGAGAAACGATCTCTATACTTTGCAGCGATCCTGCCAATCCAGTTTTGCAGGACATACAAAATTAATGGTTTCTATTATAATCCAAAGGGAGGAGCAAAAGACGCTCCTCCCTTTTTGTTGTGTCGACAAACGGGAATAAAACATCTTAAATGGCGTATTATATAGATAGTATAAGCCATTTTTATATTGAAGTCAATACATCAAATGTGGCTTGTGATACGATTTTGTTACAGTGAAATTAGGAGCAGGATATATGAAAAAATGTAATGAAATCATTCGTGAGCTGCGTGAGGACCACGACTTAACACAGCCCCAGGTTGCCCGGTTGTTGGGGACCTCTCAACAATATTACTCCAAATATGAAAGGGGAGCCCGGGAGCTGCCTTTGCGTCACGTTTTAACCCTGGCTGATTATTATCAAGTATCTGTGGAATATCTGCTGGGAAAAAGCAAATATAAAATTCCACCTGAAAAAGAAATCTTATCCCAGATATTTGTGGATTCCTGTACAGTGGGCCAGTTGTTGGAGCAAATGCTGGGATTAGATCAAAACAGGCGGCGCAATTTGATGGAATACTTAAATTTTTTAATTGCCAAATCGGATAAACAATGATTTTACCTGGGAAACAAGAAAGAGCGGAGAGATGAGCAATCTCTTCCGCTTTTTTTGTACCCGATGGTTAAATAGTCCTAATATATAATTTGACACATATAAAAATATTTTGTGAATTTTTGTGCAATTGATTGCCATCCTACTGGGTAGGTGCTATAATCAGATTTATCTAATAATTAGGTATCCTAAATATACAAATGGAAGGAGGAAAAGTTGTGGATGATAACAGTGAGAAAATCGAACGGCTGATTCGCTCCTGTAATTCCTTTCGGCATTATGTGATGATCAACCATCGAACCGATCAGTTAAAACCAGGAGAGATGGGAGTCATTAAATGTTTGCTCCACAATACCAACGAGGCAGTTACAGAACTGATGCCTTCCCAGATCAGTGGCCTGATGGGGCTGCAGCAACCTACTATCACTCCTGTACTACGCAGTTTGGAAGACAAAGGCTATGTCAAGCGCAGACATAGCACAGTCGATCGCAGAATTGTATACATCTCGTTGACACCACAAGCTTTTGAAGCCATGAAGCAACAACATAGTAAAACATACCGTCTGTTTGAGGGATTGGTGGAACACTTGGGACAGGAGGATTCTGAGATGTTAGCCAATCTGTTGGAACGGACTGCGGCTTATCTCCAGGAGAGAAAATCCAACGATAGTCAAGGAGAGTGACTGTATGAAAAAACTATTAGGCCCAATTAAGCCTTTTGCGCCGCTGTTTATTTTGGTAATTGTGGCTGTGATTGGCAATGTGTATGCCACCCTCAGCCTGCCCAACCTGTTGTCTCAGGTGATTGATGTGGGCATTGCCAATCAGGACAACGCCTATGTGTTATCCACAGGGCTAAAAATGTTGGCTCTATCGGTTTTTGCGGGAGCGTGTACCATGCTCAATGGTTTTGCTTCCTCCCGCATTTCCGCAGGTGTGGGCAAAAATTTGCGAAGCCAAGTGTTTCGGAAAGCAGAGACCTTTTCCCTCACAGAATTTGATCACTTTGGCACATCTTCTCTAATAACCCGTACTACCAATGATATTACACAGGTACAGAACTTTATTATGATTCTGACCCGTATGTTTTTTACCGCTCCCATAATGGCGTTAGGTGGGATTTTTATGGCCTATTCCAAAAGCCCCCAACTGTCCAAGGTCATTTTTATCGCCATCCCTTTTTTAGTGATCCTGGTGATTTCTATCGCTCGTTACGCTATGCCTATCAGCCAGAAGATGCAGGAAAAGCTGGACCGGGTCAATATGGTGCTGCGGGAAAAACTCACTGGTGTTCGAGTCATCCGGGCTTTTAATACTGAAAAATATGAGGAAAAACGATTTACCAAGGCCAATCAGGACTTGACCGATACTGCCATTAAAATGAACCGGGCCATGAGCTATCTGATGCCTACCCAGATGCTGATTCTGAACATTGTGACGGTGCTCATTGTGTGGACAGGAGCGGTTCAGGTCAGTTATGGGAACATTATGGTTGGAGATATTATGGCGGTGGTCCAATATGTCATGCAGATTATGATGTCTCTCACCATGGTGTCCCTGATGTTTATTATGGTGCCCAGGGCTCTGACCTCGGTCAACCGTATTTTTGAGGTTTTGGAAACGCAGCCTGTGATTTCGGATAAGCCGGATTGTGTACAGGAGGGAAAAGAGCGGGGTTCCATAGAGTTCCGGGATGTTTCTTTTTCCTATCCCAATGCGGATACACCTGCGTTGTCCCACATATCTTTCTGTGCCAAAAAGGGAGAAGTCACCGCTATTATTGGTGGTACTGGCAGCGGAAAAAGTACCTTGGTGCATTTAATCCCCCGGTTTTATGATGTCACCCATGGTCAGGTTTTGGTAGATGGTGTGGATGTCCGGGATTACCAACAAAAGGCTCTGCGGGCAAAAATAGGGTTTGTACCGCAGAAGTCCAACCTGTTTTTCGGCACTATAGCGGAAAATATCCGCTATGGCAAAGAGAATGCCACCGAGGAAGAAGTAGAAAAAGCTGCCCGGATTGCCCAGGCTTTGGACTTTATCAGTGAGAAAGAGGAGAAGTTTGACAGCCCCATCGCCCAAGGAGGAACCAATGTTTCAGGTGGGCAAAAACAGCGGCTTTCTATTGCCCGGGCCATTGTAAGAAAACCGGAAATCTATATTTTTGACGACAGTTTTTCCGCATTGGATTTTAAAACAGATTACGCTTTGCGTAAAGCTTTGCGGGAAGAAACTGGAGACGCCACTGTACTTTTGATTGCTCAACGGGTATCCACCATTGTAGATGCGGACCAGATTATTGTGCTCAATGGGGGAGAAGTGGCTGGTATTGGAACCCATAAAGAGCTGCTTGAAAACTGTGATGTCTATCGGGAAATTGTATACTCCCAATTCTCGGCTGAGGAGGTGTCCAGATAATGGAGCAAAGACATGGAACAAAACATTCCTCTCACTCTTCCAGTGGGAAACCATTTGGTGGTCCGGGAAGAGGCCCTATGGGGGGACCCGGTCATGGACGTGTCACCCTGTATGGAGATAAACCCAAGGATTTTAAAGGAACTTTTACCCGTTTGATTGGGTTTATGATGCCCCACAAGATTGGATTTGGCCTTGTGATTCTCTTTACCATACTGGCCGCGATATTTAACGCTTTGGGGCCAAGAGTTTTGGGATTTGTCACCAATGAGGTTATGGCTGGTGCCAACCGCATGTTGGCTGGTACAGGAGGCATGGACTTTGCCGCCATCGGCAAGATCATTCTACTGCTTTGCCTGGTGTATCTGGCCACATCAGTCTGTCGCTTTTTGGAACTATATATCATGGCTGGCGTTTCCCAAAGAACTATGTTTGACCTGAGAAAAGCCATTGACGAGAAACTGAGCCGGTTGCCCTTGGGTTATTATGACACCAACACCTATGGAGATATCCTGTCTCGTGTGACCAACGATGTAGATACCGTCTCCAACTCACTCCAGCAGAGCTTTACCCAAAGTATATCCGCTCTTTTGACCATTGTGGCTGTTCTGTCTATGATGCTGTGGATCAGCCCGGTACTCACCCTGATTGCGTTGGTGACTGTTCCTTTTGCGGCATTGCTTTCCAGCAAGGTGATCAAACAGTCTCAGGGACTGTTCCGGGGACAGCAAAACGCCTTGGGACAGCTTAATGGGCATGTGGAAGAGATGTACAATGGCCATAATATTATCAAGTTATTTGGCCGGGAGCCAACTGTAATTGCCCAGTTTGATGAGATCAATGAGGACCTCTATCGCTATGGTTGGAAGGCGCAGTTTATTTCCAGTATTATGATGCCCATTACCAACTTTTTTGGCAATGTTGGCTATGTACTGGTTACAGTCATTGGAGGTTATTTTGTCATTGCAGGCCGTTTGCAGGTGGGCGATATTCAGTCCTTTATTCAGTATCTGCGGCAGTTTACCATGCCCATTAACCAAACCGCCAACATTGCCAATGTATTGCAGTCCACTTTAGCGGCTGCCGAGCGGATTTTTGAGCTGTTGGACGAGACAGAGGAACCTAAGGAAAAGGTACCGCCAGTAGAATTGCCGGAGCCAAAAGGTACGGTGCAGATGGAACATGTACGGTTTGGTTACCGTCCCGACCAGGTGATTATAAAAGATCTCAACTTGGATGTAAAAGCGGGGGATAAAATCGCGTTGGTTGGTCCCACTGGAGCCGGAAAAACCACACTGGTCAATCTGTTGCTGCGCTTTTATGATGTGACTTCCGGTGCGATTAAAATAGATGGGGTCAATATTCAGGATATGTCCCGTTACACCTTGCGCAGTTTATTTGGTATGGTATTGCAGGACACCTGGCTGTTTAAAGGTACCATTATGGAGAATATCCGTTATGGAAAATTGGACGCTACCGATGAGGAAGTAAAAGAGGCAGCCAAGTCAGCTTTTGCCCATCAATTTATTCAGCAGCTGCCTGGAGGATACCAATTTGAACTCAATGAGGACGCCTCCAATATTTCACAGGGTCAAAAACAGCTGTTGACCATAGCCCGGGCTATCCTATCCAACCCAGTTATTCTGATTTTGGATGAGGCCACCAGTTCAGTGGATACCCGTACCGAGGTTTTAATTCAAAAGGCCATGAACCGGCTGATGGAGAACCGTACCAGTTTTGTGATTGCTCACCGGCTTTCCACCATTAAAGATTCCGATACGATCCTGGTGTTAAATGAGGGAGATATTGTAGAATCTGGCAATCATCAGGAGCTTCTGAAAAAGCAAGGGTTTTACGCGGCTCTGTATAACAGCCAGTTTGCCCAGAACAATCAGCTATAAATTAAGCTCTGCAAAAAAGGCGCCGCCAGCGGCGGTGCCTTTTTTTATAGTTGCTATTTATTGTGGAGTTCGGCGGGTGATTAGATCAGAAAAATCATATCGGGAATCCTCGTTGAGATAGGAGAGAAGTAGGTCCGGATCGGTGCGGACGGGATATTCCTGGGTCAATACATCGTTGATTCGTTTAGCGATTTCTCTGGCTGTCACCAGGTAGGTGCCTTCCTGTTTTACAGTAAAGGTGACATTGCCCTCCTGTGTAACAGTGATATTTTTTTCTACCGGCTCGTAGAGCTGGTCTCCCAAATAACGATACACATGCAGGGTGGAGTAGGGGCAAAAACTGGAATCCAGCAAAGTAATGGTCATCGGCGCTTCCAAGGAGTCCTCACTGCCAATCTGCAGCAGGTATTTTGGGGTTCCTTCTCCAATGGCGTAATCAAATGGTTCCAGATCTTTTTCATCGGTTAGCCGAACTACATTCAGATCATACTCTGTGTATCGCGATGGAAGATCAGGAAGATCGGCGCCTTTTAAGGTGACAGAATAAAAGTCATCCGACAAGGTGAAATCTTCCTGGGGATATTCTTTCAGCTGTTCCAGCGTAGTGGAAGAGATGCTGTGTTTCTCTTTAAACATGGATTGACAAAGGGCTTCTGTTGCCTGCAAGGGTGATTCGCTTTCCTGGGCTAAAATATGGTTGCCTCCCAAAAGGAGTATAGCTGCAAAAAGCAGGGCAACAGTACGGGTTGCTTTCATGGGAATTTCCTCCTGCAATGGTTAAAAGATGGATCAAAGAATTTCTAAATTCTTCTCTATTCTATCACTTTCTGCTCAGTTAGAAAATGCGTTTCATAGGGAATTTACAATTTGTTTACCACACAAATTTTCCCATCACAACCAAAGGCCCCCGATAAAAATCGGGGGCCTTTGGTTGGTTAAGCAGAAAGAAAAACTTGATTGATGGTAAATTTGTCACTGTCGCAGTTCAGCCAGCGCTATTCCTGGTCGGAGGAGGAAGAGTTTTTGTAGTCCAGATAGGCCTGGACAATGTTGGAATCCATCAGCTGCATGGCTTTATATAGTCGGGCTATTTCCCGATCAGAAAGCCCTTGATAGAGTTGTTGCAGTGGAACATTCACTGCTGCTTCCATTTTTTCATTTAAGATCGCCCCTTCGTCTGTGACAAAAAGAATCCAATCCCTCTTGTTATTTTGAGGGTGTACTTTTTGTACATATCCTTTTTCAATAAGCTTTTTCAAAGCTTTAGCCGTAGTGGAACGATCTACCTTTAAAAGAAAGGATAAATTCTCCTGATTGATACCAGGATTTTCATGGATTCTAGTTAGAAAGGAGTGCTGTCCTCTGGTCAAGCCATATTTTTGAAATTGTCCTTCTCGTATGGTATCTAGACATCGGGTAATATCCAACATACATCTGGTAATTTGCCGCAGTTCTCTGTCATCCATACAAATCCCCCTACATTTTAACTACTCTATTGGCGTATATGTATTTAATTATGAGAATTACTAGTGTAACAATAACAAAAAGCGAGGGGAAAATCAACAGATATATTGTGAATAAATGTTGAAATAGAAATAAAAAATTCCTATCTATATTATAGATATATTATATAAACTATCATAAATGCCTATTATCTCAGAAATAAACAGTATTAGAATATTGAATATTCAAATAAAATTATTGACATTTCAATAATAATAGATTACTATTTTATTGAAGCTTCAATAAAACGGAAAAGGAGAAGTTTTTATGAGTGAAAATCAAACCAAAGGGAAAGTGTCTCTGGTAGGCCTCATTATGCTGATCATTGCATTCTTGGTGTTCTCAGGTATTTTTGCCGATGCCGAGGGACCTTTGGAGGTGGTTGATTTTACCAACCTTTTGGGTTCCTTCGGTAAAATTGCGGAAACCTTTGATTTCAGAGGTAAAGGCGGCGTCAGCGCGAGAGATGGCTTTTTGTTTTCCCTGACACTGTGTCCCACTGTAATGGTAGCAATGGGACTCATTCAAATCTTTGAAAACTATGGAGCTTTGACAACCGCGGAAAAACTGCTCACCCCAATTATGAGACCACTTTTGGGTGTACCCGGCCAGGCCTCTCTTGCATTGGTAGGTGGACTCAGCAGTTCGGATGCTGGTGCTGCGCTGACCAGAGGACTTTATGACGCCGGTGAGATAACCGAAGATGAGCGGGATATTTTTACCGCGTTCCAGTATTCTTCCTCTGGTATTATTACCAACTACTTTGGTGGAGCCAGTTCTCTGTTCGCTTATATCACAGTTGGTGCAGGTGTTCCTTTTGCGTATCTCTTCTTAATTAAAATTATAGAAGCCAATTTGATGCGGTTAATTATTAAGATGCAGTCCAAAAAAGAAGCTGCAGTGAAATAGTGGGGGTGTAGTTATGGAGCAGGCAAAAGAGACAAAAGCAACAAAAAAGAATGTTTTTGATAGCTTCCAGGATGGTACCCGAAAGGGCTGGAATATCTTTGTAAAAAGTATGATGCCCAGTATCGTAATGGCTTACACCTTTATTTACATACTGGAAGCCACTGGACTCATGGACTTTTTATCTAACTTGTTCGCACCGGTAATGGGAATTTTCGGTTTGCCTCCCATTGCGGTTGTGTGTTTGGCCACCGTATTTTTCAGCCGGGCCGGCGGCTGTGCTCTGGCAGCTTCCTTTGTAGTCGACGGTTCCCTGACTTCTATGCAGGCAACGATTCTGCTGCCCACCATGTTCCTCATCGGCGGAACTATCAACCAGTGGGTGCGTATTATCTCAGTGTGCGGAACCAGATCTGAGCGGCAGATGTATATCATTGGTTTGACTTGGATTTTGGCTTTTGTCAGCCTTTGGGTTTCCAGATTCGTTTTCGCAATATTTGCTTAAAGGAGGTACAATATGAAAAAGGCGTTTCAGTATGTGGATGACCATTTTGAACAGATGGTCACCGAGCTCCAGGCTCTCTGCGCACAGCCCAGTATCGCCGCCCAAAACATCGGCATGGAAGAAACCGCTGCCATGCTGGTGAAAAAAATGAAAGACGCGGGCATCGATGCCAGAGTGCTGGAAAATGAAAAAGGGTATCCGGTTGTTTATGGCGAGGTGAAGGGCAGCACAGATAAGACCCTGCTGTTCTACAATCACTATGATGTACAGCCCCCGGATCCTGTGGACAAATGGAAATATCCTCCGTTTGGCAGCGAGATTCATGATGGCATCCTCTATGCCAGAGGCTGTTCTGATAACAAGGGCACCCTCCTTTCCCGAATTCACGCGGTGGAGTCGATTCTCAAGAGTGGACACACACTTCCGGTCAACGTAAAATTCCTGATTGAAGGAGAAGAAGAGATCGGTAGCCCCAGCTTTGAGGCTTTTGTTCATTCCCATAAGGATCTGCTTAAAGCGGATGCCTGCCTGTGGGAGAACTCCGCCAAGGATGAGGACAACAACCCTGTGGTGAAGCTGGGCAACAAAGGTATGCTCTATTGCCAGCTCCATCTGAAAACTGGAAACACAGACGTTCATTCTATGAATGCTCCCATTGTTCCCAACGCTGGCTGGAGACTGATTCAAGCACTGAGAACCCTGAAAGATGACAACGATCACATTTTAATTGATGGGTTCTATGATGATGTGCTTCCCATTAGCCCCGAAGAGACCGAGGCTTGGAAAAAGGTTCCCTCTCCTGAGGCTGGGCTCAAAAAACGGTTGGGTATTGATAAATTTGTCAATGACGCCACTGGCGATCAGGTAAATCTGGCCCTGTATACCAAACCTTCCTGTAATATCTGCGGCGTAGTAGCCGGATACACCGGTGAGGGCCAAAAGACTGTTACTCCCTGTGAAGCTTCTGCCAAGCTGGACTTCAGACTGGTTGTGGCCCAGGATCCTGACAAGATCTTCAAGCTGCTGAGAAAACATCTGGATAGCCATGGATTCCAGGATATTGAGGTTTCTGTCACCAGTGCAGCCGCTCCCGCCAAAACCCCAGTTACCGAAAAATTTGTACAGGTCATTGTAAGAGCGGCACAGGACGTCTATGAGCAGCCTTTGGTCATTCTGCCAACCGCTGCCGGAACAGGCCCCAGAGATGTGTTTGCTTATTCGGGTATGCCCATTGCGGGTATTGGCTGTGGCCATGCCGGATCGGTACAGCACGCGCCCAATGAAAATATCAAACTGGTGGATTACAAGGAAGCCATCAAACACGTAGCCGCTCTTCTGTTCCACGCGGAGAAAGAAGACATCCGATAAACTGATACAACATTGTTTAAACATGATAAGGAGGAAATTATGTCCAGTACAGCATACGAACGCATTACCAGTAAAATTGACTCGGTAGCAGGTGAACTGAAAGAACTGGCGTTGGCTCTCCACGCGCATCCCGAGCTTTCCTTCCAGGAGCATTTTGCGTGTGAGACTCTGTCGGCCATTCTGGAGAAGCATGGCTATCATGTGCAGAAAAATATTGCCGGTATGGAGACCGCTTTCATCGGAGAGATGAAAGGCAAGCCAGGTGGCCCCACTGTAGCAATTTTGGCAGAGTATGACGCTCTTCCCATCATGGGTCATGCCTGTGGACATAACTTGATTGCTACCATGTCGGTAGGTGCAGCTATCGGTATTGGTGAGGTTCTTAAGGATCTCTGTGGCCGGGTACTGGTTATCGGTACACCTGCTGAGGAAGGCGGCGGCGGTAAGGTCATTATGTGTGACGCCGGCGTATTCAAGGATGTGGACTTTGCCATGATGATCCATCCTCATAAGAGAAACCTGATTCAGCGTGGCGGTCTGGCTGTAAAACATCTGAAGATTGAGTATTTTGGGAAACCCGCCCATGGTACCAGACCTGAGGAAGGCATCAACGCACTGAATGCTGTCATCCACACCTTTAACTTTATGGATGCCCAGCGTGCTCTGTTGCCCTTCAAATCCAATGTAAATGGATACATCATTGACGGTGGTAAAGCCGACAACATTATTCCAGAGTACGCTTCCTGTAAGTTCTGTATCCGGGGTGACAAGGTAAAAGATCTGCTGGTAGTTGAGAAGGCTATGCACCGGGCAATCGATACCGCTAACACCCTGTTCGGCACAACCTCCAAAGTGGAAAACGACATCATGTATACCGAGCGGTATTCTAACCGTATTATGGATGAGACCTATAAATCTCATATGGAAGAGCTGGGTGAGGTTGTTGAGTATCCAGAGCCCAATATGAAATACGGTTCTTCCGATATCGGCAACGTAAGCCTGGAAGTTCCTACCATTCAGCCCTACCTGAAGATTGGTAACTGCGATACCCATACCCATGGTTTTGCTGAGCTGACCAAGTCTGACGCAGCCATTGAGCAGTCTTATAAAGGTTCCAAGGCTTTGGCTCTGACCGCTTATGATATTCTGAGCTCCGAAGAACTGCAGAAACAGATTAAGCAGGAGTTTAAAGAGAAAGTTCCTTTCTACTCCAGAGAGCAGCTGGGATACCATACTGAGAAGTAGACATAAATGTTGGTGGATTTATGAAGGCCTGAAAAGGCCTTCATAAACCCATATTTGGAGTTGGGGTGCTTATGGAGAAGAAAAGAAAATTTACCATGCCACATTCTCTGGTAATTATTACTATGATAATGGCGGCGGCTGTTATCTTAACCTGGGTGATACCGGCTGGTTCTTTCGATCGCTTTCAAAATGATGCGGGAGTTACGGTGATCGACCCGGATTCTTTTCATTATATTGAGGCCGATCATGCAAGTTTGTTTGGCTTGCCACGGTTTATGGTTGAGGGGTATACGGGCTCTATCGACCTGATTTTGATGATATTGTTTTCCGGTAGTGCCTTTGAGGTGATTACTTCAACAGGTGCCTTACAGGATTTGATCGCGAAAATGTCGCGATATTTTGCCAAGAGGGAAGAGCTCTTTATTATTGGAGTTATGACCTTTTTCTCACTGATTTGTACAACCATTGGTGTAAACACCTTTATTGGTTTTTCTCCCATTATGGTTATGTTTGCTCTGTCTTTGGGGTATGACTCCATTGTGGGTGTCTCTCTGATTCTGCTGGGAGGAGCGGTAGGTTTTTCCACAGGTATGGTGAAAGTGAGTACAACCATTATTTCCCAAAGAATCGCGGAACTTCCTCTGTATTCTGGTATAGGATACCGATTTGTTTGTTTTGTAGTCTATTTGGCGGCAACTGCCATTTATTTAATTCGCTATGCCAAAAAAGTTAAAAAAGATCCCAAATTGAGCCCCATGTATGAGGAGGACCTGCAAACCAGAAAGCAGACAGTGGACACAGTAGCGGAAGGTTCTATGAATCTGCGCAAGATACTGGTTATTGTAACCTTGTTTGCCTCTCTGGGTGTCATTGTATATGGCGGAATTATGTTGAAATGGAATCTCAACGACAACACCGCTGTATTTATCTGGATGGGTGTAATTGCCGGAATAGTAGCCGGTTTTTCGCCCAATAAAATTGCCCAGTGCTTTACCGCTGGTGCCAGAAAGATGATTGGCGCGGCGCTGATTTTGGGTATGGCTCGTAGTATTTCTGGAGTTCTGAATGCAGGTGGCGTACTGGATACCATTGTCTATGGTATTGGACAGGCTATTTATGGCATTCCTAAGTTGCTTCAGGGCCCTGTGATGTTCCTGGCCAACGTGGTCATCAATACCTTTATTGTTTCTGGTAGTGGACAGGCGGCTGTAGTAATGCCTGTATTTATTCCAGTAGCGGATATGATTGGTATTACCAGACAGACTGCCATTCTGGCGTATAACTTTGGTGATGGTTTCGGTAACTATATTATTCCTATGTCCACTGCCTTGATGGGCAACCTGGGTGCGGTAAATATCCCTTATGAAAAATGGATGAAATTTATGGGCAAGCTGTTTTTGATTTGGTTGGCGGTAGGATCAGTTCTGCTGATTATCGCACAGCTAATCAATTATGGTCCCATGTAATCATTGATGAAAAACAAAAATGCCGGACTGTCAGTCCGGCATTTTTTATTGTGTATTTGCATTATTTTTTGCGTTGGGTCTGTGTAAAATAGATTTGAGAAGCGACGATAAACAAAGCGCAAATTACCAAATAAATGGGAAATTGGGGATTTTGCATACCGCCCATCAAAATGAAAGCGGAACCTAAGGTAGCCAAAGCCGGGAACACATATCCCCGGAAAACACCCTCCACTTTGCCAGCTCTTGCCAGTCGGAATACCTGGTAATACAGAACAACATAGCTCAGGTAGCTAACCACAATGGTAATTTCAGAGACATCGGTGTTGTATAAAAGGCTGTATTCTTGGGTGATATAGTGTATGAACATCCAGATTAAGGTGATTCCCAGGGAAATAATTCCGGAATTTACAGGAACGGATAATTTTTCATTCATTTTGGAGGCAAAAGCCTTTCCGGGGAACATGTCCCGCAGGGCCAGCGAGTATGGCAGCCGGATGGAACCCAGTGCCAATCCGTTTACTGTGCCCAGTACAGAGATGATAATGAAGACCAGAACAATTTTTGCTCCTGCAGCGCCAAAGAGCATATTGGCGGCATAATCCACATGGCTGTCGCCCATAGCCATAATCTGATCTGGCCCCAGCAGATTGCTTAGTCCAACGAAATAGAGAACATAAGCGGCTAAAATACAAATGGGAGCAAAAACCAATGCCACAGGCAGATTGCGTTTGGCATCTTTGATTTCATGGCTGATAGAAGTGGAAACCACCCAACCATCGAAGGCAAAAGCCACTGGGCCAATGGCAGCGGTCCAGCTTGCAGTTTGCATAGCCTCCAAGGAAACAGATGAGGTAAAAACTTGGGGATCGCCGTAAATCAATCCGACAACAGCGAAAAGTATTAGAGGAATCATTTTAATAATGGTAGAGGCGTTTTGAAAATATCCGCCCAGTTTGGCTGAAAGAAGGTTAAGCAGGTAGAAAAAGATAATATATCCTCCGCCCAACAGTACCTGTTGCAGCAATGTGGATTCAATTCCAAAGAGGGTAAAGGTGTAAAAACCGCCTACCCACGCAACCACTGCGGCTAGGGTGGGGAAGGTGGCCAAAGCTTGAAACCATCCAAATGCGCAGGCTACCCGAGGGGAACAGAACTCATCAGCGTAGGCGATCAGACCTCCAGCCTTGTCGGTACGGGATGCCAGCTCGCTGATAGTAAGGCTTCCAAACACGATGGCGGTGGCTGCAAAACAAAATACGACCACTCCCAAAAAGACATTTCCGCCGGTGAAAATTAAAATATTATCACTTTTAAAAAAGATGCCAGAACCGATCACTATCCCTACAATCATAGTGATTGCGGTAAATAGTCCATATTTTTTCTCTTTCATTTTTTGTCCTCTTTTACTTTTATTTTGTCTCCGCCAAAAAACTTCGAATCTGTCCCATGAGCATGCGGATAGCAACCGAATTGAATCCACCTTCTGGAATAATAATATCTACATTTTTTTTGCTGGGTTCCACAAACTGTTCATGCATGGGTTTGACTGTAGAAAGGTATTGGTTGATAACTGAATTCAAATCCCTGCCTCTGTCCCGGACATCTCGCAGCAGACGCCGGATGAGGCGCACATCCGCGTCAGTATCTACAAATACTTTAATATCCATCAGGTCCCGCAGAGCTTTGCTTTCAAAAATCAGGATACCTTCTAGAATAATAACCCGGGTAGGTTTCACCTCAACCTTTTGGGGCAGTCGGGTATGTTCGACAAAGGAGTAGACGGGATGGAAAATCGGCAGACCAGCTTTTAATTTCTTGACATCCTCCACCATCAAGTCGGTATCAAAGGCGTTGGGATGGTCATAGTTGAGGGTCACACGTTGGTCATAGCTCAGATGGGAATTGTCTTTGTAATAATAGTCATGGCTAAGAATAACAACATCATCTGAAAATGCTTCTTTTAGCTTCAAAGCCAGTGTTGTTTTTCCAGACCCGGTTCCGCCGGCAATTCCGATTACTATTGTGTCCATTTGATTTGCCTCCTATGTCTCAAGCTTGGGATTATTATAACATAGGAAAAAATTTTTGAATAGAATTCCACAGCCAATTGTGAAAAATATTGTACATTTCCTAATCGATCATACTAATTTTAGAAAAAGTGATCAAAAATGACAGGTTCTTGTATTAAAAGAAATACCTTTCTCATCGTTTGTTCCAAAAGTTTCACGGAATGTTCCAAATGCAGATAATATTTGTTGACAAAAAAGTCATAATGCCATAAAATATGTACATTGATTTGTTGAATATTTGCCTAAAAACATGACAAATTTTCCTAGAGAAAATCTGTCGTGGTTTTTGCGCAATGAAACAGATTAACAGATGAAAACAAGTGAGAATAGGAGCGAAAAAAATGGACTTAATGATTCTTGCACCTATTGGCGCGGTTGCAGCTCTGCTCTATGCCTTTGTACTTTCCAAGAAAGTACTGGCTGAAGATGAGGGTAACGACCAGATGAAGCACATTGCAAGTGCTATTAAGCATGGCGCAAATGCTTACCTGAAACGTCAGTACAAAGGTGTAGCAGTATTCTTCGGTATTATGTTTGTAATACTGATGGTACTCTCTTTCATGAATCTGGTAAACCCCTTTGTACCAGTTGCTTTTGTAACTGGTGGTTTCTTCTCTGCGTTGTCTGGTTATGTAGGTATGAGCATTGCGACTTCTGCCAACAGCAGAACCGCCAATGCCGCTCAGCATAGCCTGAATCGCGGCCTGAAAGTTGCTTTCTCTGCCGGTGGTGTTATGGGCTTTACTGTAGTAGGTCTGGGTATGCTGGATATGTCTATCTGGTACTATATCCTGAAGTTCTTCTACAGCAGCTATCCTGTAGCTGAGCAGCCTGCTCTGATTACCTCCGCTATGCTGACCTTTGGTATGGGTGCGTCCGCTATGGCTCTGTTCGCCAGAGTTGGTGGTGGTATCTTCACCAAAGCTGCTGACGTAGGTGCTGACCTGGTAGGTAAGGTTGAAGCTGGTATTCCTGAGGATGATCCCAGAAACCCCGCTGTTATTGCTGATAACGTAGGCGATAACGTAGGTGATGTAGCTGGTATGGGTGCTGACCTGTATGAGTCCTATGCTGGTGCTCGTATCTCTGCCTGTGCCCTGGCTGTTTCCGCTGGCTATGGCTTTGAGGGCATGGCCATTCCTATGGCTCTGGCTACCATCGGTATTTTCGCTTCCATTATCGGAAGCCTGTTTGTAAAAACCAATGAAGGTGCTGGCCAGAAGGAACTGCTGGGTTCTTTGAGAAAAGGTACTTATATCAGCGGTGTGCTGGTAGCAGTAGGCGCTTTCGCTTTGATTTATCTCACCCTGGGTATGGAAGGTATGGGTCAGTATATTGCTATCCTTTCTGGTTTGCTGGCTGGTATTCTGATCGGTTACTTCACCGAGGTTTATACCTCTGACTCCTATAAGCCCACCCGTAAGTTGGCTGAGTCCTCCAAGACCGGTGCTGCTACTATCATTATCAGTGGTCTTTCCCTGGGTATGTTCTCCACTGCGATCCCTGTTATTATTGTTGGTATTTCTGTACTGGTCAGCTACTATATGGCTGGCGGTATGGCTAACCCCGCTGCTGGCCTCTTTGGTGTTGGCTTGTCTGCGGTTGGTATGCTGTCTACTCTGGGTATTACCCTGGCTACCGACGCTTATGGCCCTGTTGCTGATAACGCTGGTGGTATCGCTGAGATGGCGGGACTGGGCGAGGAAGTTCGTAACAGAACCGACGCTCTGGACGCTCTGGGCAACACCACTGCTGCTACCGGTAAAGGCTTCGCCATTGGTTCTGCTGCTTTGACTGCTCTGGCTCTGATTGTTTCTTACATCGATCAGGTTAAGCTCTATAATCCCGATTACAACTTTGACCTCTCTGTTACCGAGCCCACTGTTCTGATTGGTCTGTTTATTGGCGGTATGTTGCCCTTCGTATTCTCCGCTTTCACTATGGAAGCTGTAGGTAACGCTGCTCAGAGCGTGGTACAAGAGGTTAGAAGACAGTTTAAAGAGATCCCCGGCCTGATGGATGGTACCGGCAAACCTGACTACGCTAGCTGTGTTGACCTGTGTACCAAGTCTGCTCAGTCCCAGATGATTGCTCCCGCTCTGATTGGTGTTATTGCTCCTGTAGTTGGCGGCTTGATCCTGGGTGTAAACGGTGTAACCGGTATGCTGGCTGGCGCTACTGTAACTGGCTTTGTATTGGCAGTTATGATGTCTAACGCTGGTGGTGCTTGGGATAACGCCAAGAAATATATTGAGGCTGGCCATTTGGACGGCAAAGGCAGCGAGAACCACAAAGCAGCTGTTGTTGGCGATACCGTAGGCGATCCTTTCAAGGATACCTCTGGTCCCGCTATCAACATTTTGATCAAGCTGCTGTCTATTGTAGCTATTGTATTTGCTCAGGTTATCGCAACCTATGGCTTGCTGAAATAAGCATTCCCATTTGTAACTGGTTTGAAGTGTGTGTAGAGAAACTGCAATATTCTTCCTTTAGGGGGAGGTATTGCAGTTCTTTTTTGTATTTACTATACTTAATATGTAAGTGAGGAATTTCAGAAAAAAGGAGTAAGAAAATAATGCCTATTTTTTGGAAAAAAACAGGAATCCTTTTGATTGTTGTGGCTTTGCTGTCTGGTTGTGCCATTGGCCAGATTTCATCATCTTCCTCAGCACAATCCAACAGCCAGGTGGTTCCCTCCTCTCCAATTGATAACAGCTCGGCATCTGATCAGCAGTTGGAGGAGGTTATCAGCCGCCTGTATCTCACTATATCCGATGAGGAAGATCTGACCCAGCAGCTGGATCAGGCACTGGATGAGAGCCAATTGGAAGCGACCTATGAGCCGGATCAAATGGTGCGGCTGTATACCTGGCAATATGACTATATGGATGGGTATGACCGGTTAGGAGAAACCCCCGGAATGACAGCTGAGGAGCTGCTGTACTGGAATCCGCAGGATCGGGATGGTGTTTGCTATTTAACCACTGGAGCATCCGGGGATGACCAAAAGGGAGAGGTGGTTTTCACTCTCCTTCAGCAGGGGAAAAGCAGTGCAGGCTTTCTTTCCAGCGAAGAGGGAGGAGTCTTAAACAGCTTAACTGCTGATGGGCCCTTGGGAGCGGCACTGCGAGCCAGTGATTTGTCGCTTGCTGATACAGTGCCCTATCTGGTTGGATTTTACAGCCCCCTTTATGAGAGAGAGTTTGTAGTGCTCCTGTGTGATGGTACAAAAAGCTATGTGTATGTTCCTTACGATCTGTGTTACAGCAGCAAGGGGCATTTTTATCAGGAACTGCCCACACCTGTTGTTATGGCAGGGCAAGCTCTCTACCCCACCGGGGATTTCTTTGCTGCTATGGGCCTCTATTTTGGCAATACAGGTGGACACAGTGTCTATCTCTCCTATGAGAGCCCCATTTTAGGAGAGAGCGCCCCCGATCAGGAAGCAAAAGACAGGGCCTATTTATATGAACAGCAGGTTAACTGCCTGGCTAATTTTGTGGGACTTAAAAATCCACAGTGTACCTTTTTATCCTATGGCATGTCTCTGACCGATGAGGGATTTTATCTCCTGTCGTCTGCCGGTTTGGCTCCAGGCCACCAGGAACCGGCTGGAGATGGATGGAACCTGTATCTACACGAGATTCGCTCTGATGGGTATCAAATGGAGATCCGTCAGATGGCCCAGTTCAGTGGGCAGGATATAGACCGTCAGGCATCCTATTGCATTGGTTGGGCCCAGATGCCAACGGGGCCGGTCCTTTTTGGGCGAGTATTAAACGGCGCGGATGCTAACGGAGAAAATCCCAAGCGTTTTGATACCTTGACGGTGGAGGGAACTGACGGAAGCAGCTGGAGTTATTCCTTGTATGGAAAAAGTTACTTTATTTTCCAGCTCCCCATAAATGCTCAACCTCAAACCTATTGTTTTACTGATTTTACCGGAGATGTTGTTGCCCAAGGTGAACTGAGTGGCCGAGAGGTGCCTTTGTCAGAGGAGGTCCTCTATTCTACAGAGGAGATAGGGTCCGCTCTTTTGGAGAATTATCAGGCACAATATAGTGAGAGTGAATTTACTCTCCACCAACTGGCGGCACAGGGTGTCTATCGTTTTGATCTGAATGGCCAGGAATATAAAACAGAAACTTTATGGGAAAATGCGCTGCTTCTCGATTGGTTGATGGGATATCGTCCTCTGTCTTCCGAAGAAAGTCCCACAGCTGAGTTTTCCAGCGATTTTACTATCATCTCGCCTGATGGCACAGTGTTGGAGTTTGACAAAACCAACTACAAGGAGCAGGAGCAGTACCCGGACAACTATCCTCATTACCGGCGGTTTGTGATGCGGATTGGGGAGGAGTATTACTACTATGCCTATGATCATCCAGAGTTGCTTTCGGTTGTAGAAGTATTGGAACGCCTGGGGTCCAGCCTGTAAATTCACTGAAGAGATGACAAAAAAGCCTACCCTTATAAGGGCAGGCTTTTTTAAAATAGGATTCGCCTTTATTGCGCTGAGTTCTCTGGCAGTTTACATACATCAATCCACTCTCTGCTGTGAGAGTAGTCAAACAGCTCGGGACAAGTCAGCTCAATGGCCGAGTTACTAGAGCCGCAGGCAGGAAAAACAGTGGAGAACCGCTGCATGGAAACATCGGTGTACACCTCCACATGG
>CALXEL010000025.1 GCA_944387315.1 uncultured Clostridia bacterium | reverse complement strand
CCTCATGGTTGGACTGAAACTGTTTGACTTCGATCTCTTTTTGCCGGCAGTGGTTTTCAATCATTGCCACCAAAGCGCTATAGCTTTCCTTGCCATAAATATCCGGTTCCCGTATGCCCAGCAGATTAAGGTTAGGCCCATCAATCACCAAAATTTTCATCGCTTCCACCACTCCATTATTTTACTTGCCACTTGGCTGGGAGACAGTACATTGTCAAATACTACCTCACTGTACCCCTTATAGAGCCCTTGCCGCTGCTCATATATTTTTTCTACCGCCTGGGGGCCTGCAGAGAGGGGCCTACCCTCTCTGCTTAACTGATCCAGCGGCCTGCGCAGATAGAAAATCCGCCCATTTTGCCTCAGGTTACGGATATTCTGCTGGCGGGTAACCACTCCGCCTCCTGTGGCCAACACTGTACCTGTTCTACAGGAGAGTTCCCGGCAAACCTCCTCTTCCAGTTGGCGAAAGCCTGCCTCTCCTCTTTCGGCAAAAATCTCCGGTATGGAACACCCGGCCCTCTCGACAATTGCCTCATCCATATCCACAAAGGTCTTTCCAGTTAACTCAGCCAGTTCCCGGCCTACCGTTGTTTTTCCACAACCGGGCATCCCGATGAGAACCAGATTTTCCATCCTGCGCTCCATCTCTCTAACTATGCCGGAAACCCTATCCCAGGGGGCAGGCTGTCCGGTAAAAAGCTGGCTTGCAGCACAGGCCTGGGCCACCAACATGGCCAGTCCACCGGCAACGGGAATACCCAGCTCCATAGCCCGGAGCATCAATTCGGTGCGCAGGGGATTATAAACCACATCCACTACACCTTCCAAACAGGGAAAATCTTCCGGCGAAATAAGACATTCCCCATTGTTTGGGTACATCCCCGCCGGGGAAGTATTGAGGATTACCTGGGTTCCTTTTTGCAAGGCGGCCTGTTGGTAGGAAAGTACATCCTCTCGGGGGGTACGGCCCACCAAAACAATCTCCCTGGCCTCTAAGTATCTGGCCACGGCCCGGGCGGTGTGGCTGGTGCCTCCGGTGCCCAAAATCATCACCCTTTTGCCTTTCAGAGTAATCTGGTGGGAACTGAGCAGATAAACCAGTCCGTCAAAATCGGTGTTGTATCCCCACAGCTCTCCATCCCGATGGATCAGTGTATTAACCGCTCCAATTTCTTTTGCCCTGGAGTCCAGATGGTCACACAGTTCCATCACCTTCTGCTTATAGGGGATGGTGACATTGAGTCCCCCAAACTGATGTCCGGCCAGCAATTCTTCTACCTGTGGCCACTCCAAGGGCATAAGGCGGTAATCATAATCCCCCAGCATTTGATGGATGGGCACCGACATGCTGTGTCCCAAAGGGTAGCCAATCAGTCTATAAACGGCCGGCTGGTCCATTCTGTTCCCTGCCTTTCTATCATGAGCTCACACAGTCCAATGGCGGTCATAGCATCCACCACCGCTCTGGCCCGATGAAAGATAGCTGGGTCGTGTCTGCCAGTAATGGACAGGGTGGTCTCCTCCATCTTCTCAAAGTTTACCGTATCCTGAGGCATCCCAATGGAAGGGGTGGGTTTGATGGCGGTTTTAAAAATAACAGGCATACCGTTGGTAATCCCACCGTTGATACCGCCATTAAAATTGGTGCGGGTTTTAATTTGCCCCTCTGACACAATAAATGAGTCATTGGCCTCGCTGCCGCTGCGGTCTCCAAAGCCAAAGCCCACACCAAACTCCACACCCTTTACCCCGGGAATGGAAAAGAGCAAATGGGACAGAATACTCTCCACTGAGTCAAAAAAGGGCTCCCCCACCCCCGCGGGCAATCCACAGACGGCGGTTTCCAATACCCCACCTAAAGAATCCTTCCGGGCGGCAGCCAGGCCGATCAGCTCCTCCATCTCTTTGCCCCGCTCCAAATTCAGCACCGGAAACTGCCGCTCTTCCAGTACTGCAATTTGCTGCCGCAATGCCTGCTGATCAATGCTGGAAAACCAGCTGTCCCGTACTGAACGGCATCGACAGATGTGGGTACCAATGACAATACCATACTCTGCCAGAATCTGCTGGCAGATGGCTCCCGCCGCCACTATAGGAGCGGTGAGCCTGCCGGGAAAATGCCCCCCGCCTCTTGGGTCCTGGTACCCTTTATATTTTACATAGGCGGTATAATCCGCGTGGGAAGGACGCAATACCGCTGTTTTTTCTTTGCTGTAATCGCCGCTGTGCTGGGCCTTGTTGGCGATCAGCAGGCAAAGAGGGGTTCCGGTGGTACGGCCCTGATAAAACCCGCTGAGAATCTCCACCTGATCTGGCTCGTGGCGTTGAGTGGACAGAGCGCCCCATGCCCTGCGCTGATCCATTTTTCGCTGGATAAACTCTAAATCTAATGGAATACCGGCCCCCAGCCCTTGGAGCACCACCCCGATCCCAGGGCCATGGGATTCCCCAAATAAACTGAGCTGCAAATGGGTGCCAAAACTGCTCTTCATGGCAACATCCTCCTAAGCTCCTGGGCAGTGACCCGGCGCATCCGGGGAACCCCCAAATCTTCGATCCAAACAATCCAGATTCCCTGATCGTCTGCCTTTTTGTCGTGGAGAGCCGCCTGTAAAATCAGCTCCCTGTCCAAATCTACCTGGGTGGGAATCCCCATGGCTTTCAGGATTTTTACAGTGCGTTGGCGCAGAGCCGGCGAAGCGATCATGGGCAGCATACCTAAAGCCACACACTCCCCATGGTACAGCCCACCCAGACCAGCGGCTGCCTCATAGCCATGGCCCAAGGTATGCCCCAGGTTGAGAAGCCTTCTGCGATCGGTTTCTCTCTCATCCTGTGAGACAATTTCTTGTTTTACCCTGAGAGACCGCAGAAGAATTTCTTCTAGTGCATTCTGAAAATTCCCTTTCTCAAAGAGGGAAAACAATTCCGGGTCAGCCAGCAGCCCTGCTTTTAAGGCCTCCACCAGCCCGGCAAAGTAGTGGCGCCGGGAGAGGGTCGTCAGTGTTTGAGGGTCAATCAGTACAAACTTGGGCTGGTAAAAACTGCCCACACTGTTTTTTACCCCACAAAAATTGATAGCCGTCTTGCCGCCAATACTGCTGTCCACCTGGGAGAGGGTGGTGGTGGGCAAATTGACAAAGTCAATGCCCCGCATATACAGGCTGGCGGCCAAACCGGCCAGGTCGCCGACCACGCCTCCTCCAACCGCCACAATCAAATCCTGACGGTGGAAATTTTTATCCTGCAAGGTTTTTAAAACCTGCTGCAATCCCTCAAAACTTTTGGTGGCCTCTCCCTGAGGCAGGGTGAGCACACTTCCCTCTCCACATTGGCTGCACACCTGTCCAGCATATTGAGAGGGGACTCCATCATCGGTGACCACCAAAACCTTTCTCTGTAAATTGACATACTGGGAAAGTCGGGATAATCCCCCTGCTTCCAACCGTATGGTGTACCCTCGATTTGGGCCAAGGTCCATTTTCAGCTCTTTCACCGAGACTCTCCTCCCTGCCTGATCCGATAGGCACCCAGCACCTTGAGCTGGGAGCAGAGTGGCTCCATCCTCTGGCAAAGCGCCTGTGCCTGGGGGGAGTAGAGATCCCCCTCCACCTCAGCATAGAAATAATATTCCCAGGGTGCCCCGTGGACCGGACGGGATTTGATGCTGGTCAGGTTAAAGCCCTGAGAACCCAGTACCTGCAGCACTCCAGCCAACTGCCCCGCAGTATGCTTGACACTGAACAACAGGCTGAAACGGTCTCCTCTGCCAGTGGGTTCCTTGGCTATGACGATAAATCGGGTGGTATTGTCCGCTCTGGTGTTAATATGCTCCCGCAAAATGGAAAGCCCATACAGCTGGGCGGTTTCCCGGGAAGCAATGGCGCCCAGAGTCGGGTCCTGCTGGTCATGCACCAGCTTTGCGGCCAGGGCGGTATTGGCATATGCCACCGGTTCCAACCCATTGACCCGCAGGAAATCCTGGCACTGGGCAATGGCCTGGGGATGGGAATAAACCTGCCGTAAATCTGAGATATCCGCCCCGGGCAAAGCCAACAAATTCTGATCTACCGGCAGGTCATAGACATCCACTATGTGGCAACTGTGGTTCATCAAAAGATCCAGTACCTCTCCCACATCACCGGTATAGGAGTTTTCGAAGGGGATTACCCCGGCAAAAATTTCTCCTTTTTCCACCCCCAGGAATACCTCTTCAAAGGTCTGATAGGCTTTGGACGGGGTCTTTCCAAACAAGCGGCCTACCGCGATATGGGAAAAAGCCCCCTCAATCCCCTGATACCCCACTGTATTCTGGCAGAGCAGCTGCCGCTGGTAACTTTTTGAGAGATCCATCATTCCCTGCAAAAAGGTACGGTAATAGGCTTCATACTGGGGATTTTGCAAAGCTGCCGCGTTGCGGGAAAGCACCTCCTGCTCCCGGCTGCCGTCAAAAACCGCCAGGCCATGGGCCTGTTTGTAGGCCAGTACCTGGCCGCAGGCATCCATCCGTCTTTCAAACAGCTCCCGGATCTGGGCGTCAATTGCATTGATCTGCACCCGGGCTTCTTCCAGCTGATTCATGGGTCATCCATCCTTTCCTCTCTACCCTTCCATTACCTTTTGGGTCAGCGGCAAAAGACTGCGCACCTTTCCCATGAGGCTGTCAAACTCGTCCGGGGTCAAAGACTGAGGTCCGTCACAGAGTGCCTTGGCAGGATCATTGTGCACCTCCACAATCAATCCGTCGGCTCCAGCAGCGGTAGCAGCCATAGCCAAAGGAGGTACCAACCGGCTGATACCGGAGGCGTGGCTGGGGTCTACAATGACAGGAAGATGGGTGAGCTCCTTGAGGGCCGGGATTGCTGAAATGTCCAGGGTATTGCGGGTATAGGTCTCAAAGGTGCGGATTCCCCGCTCGCAGAGGATTACCCTCTCATTCCCCCCGGCCATAATGTACTCCGCGCTCATCAGCAGCTCCTGCAGGGTATTGGAAAGGCCGCGTTTTAAAAGAATCGGCTTATCGCAATGTCCCAGCTCCTTGAGCAGCTCAAAGTTCTGCATATTCCGGGCACCCACCTGAATAATATCCACATCCGCGAAGAGATCCAATTTAGAGATGTCCATAATTTCACTGACAATGGGAAGCCCCGTCAGCTGTTTGGCTTTCAGCAGCAGGGAGATTCCCTCCGCTCCCATACCCTGGAAAGCGTAAGGAGACGTTCTGGGCTTGAACGCGCCGCCCCGCAGAACGGTGGCTCCTGCCGCTTTTACCCGTTTGGCAACGGTACAAATCTGTTCCTCGCTTTCCACCGAGCAGGGCCCTGCCATTACCACAAAATTCTTACCACCAATTTTCAGATGGTTATTCAGTTCAATCACTGTATCCTCCTGGTGAAACTTGCGGTTTGCCTTTTTATATGGCTCCTGAATCCGGGTAACACTAGCAATATAATCCAACCGGCTCAATAAGGTAGTATCCAGAGAAGCGGTATCTCCCACCAGGGCTACAATGGTCTTAAAATTTCCTCGGGTTACCTGGGCTTCCAGGCCCTGACTTTCTACCCAATGTACCAGGTCTTTCAGCTGTTCCTCAGTACAGCTCTTTTTCAGTGTTACTATCATGGTCTATCCCTCCTAGAAAATGGAAAAAGCTCCGCGGCAACGATTTGCCGCAGAGCTTTTCAAATCAACATCAGCTGTTCTCTCACTCTATTGCAGCAAACCTCACCAGACCTTGCCAAAAAAGCCAGCAAAGCCAAAGCAAAAGTATGCAGCTGCAAAACAGTGATTACTCATATCCATACCTCTGTGAGTTGTTCCCTCACCTTTAGAAATTTGCTTTATTGTATCACAGTGCCCTGGCCTTGTAAAGAGAATTTACAAAAAAATGCAACTTTTTGCCAGCTATATCTCCACAGAAGGTGGATTGGAGTCACCCTTGGTGATAGTATACCGATTCCATTTACCTGAACGATAAGCAATCAGACCCACCAGACATCCAGCAAGCCAGCCAATGGGGATAGAATACCATACCGAGCTGTGCTGAACAAAGGGCGCCATGGAATAGGCTGAGATACAGCGCACACTCAATGCCACAAAAGAGACAGCCAGAGCGGTTTTCATATCTCCCACACCCCGGAAAAATCCTCCCAGGCAGAACATGACTGCCTGCATAAAGTAGAAGATGAACATAACCACTAAGTACTCCGCTCCCTGTTCTACAACTACAGGCGCTTCATTGACATCAATAAAAATCATTATGAGATATCTAGCAAATGGAATAATGACCAGTGACATGGCCACACAGAGCAAAGCGTTGATTTTGGTAACACTTAAAAATCCCTTCCGTACCCGCTCATCCTTGCCAGCACCAGCGTTTTGGCCAACAAAGGTAGACAGAGCGTTGCCGATATTCATAGCAGGCAGAGCCACAAAGGTCTCAATTTTGTTGCCCGCCGTATAGGCCGCCATGGTGACAGCGCCAAAGGAGTTAACCAGACCGCTGACCGCCATCATTCCCATTGAGACAATACATTGCTGTAAAGCGGTGGGCACACCATACCGGATTACCAGACGAAACAGTTCTTGGTCAAATACCATTTCCCGGACACCAACCCGGAAAAAAGAAATCCGATAATAGGTGTAAAAAATACAGAAAACCGAAGAAACTGCCTGGGCGGCCACAGTGGCATAGGCTACTCCCGCCACTCCCATGTGCAGCTCAATGACAAAGTAAAGATCCAAAACCACATTGACCACCGAGGCAATGATGAGAAAATACAGCGGGGTTTTAGAATCTCCTATTCCCCGAAGCACCGCGGAATAAAAATTGTAGATTACCATAGGCAGAAGGCCTATAAAAATAATCTCCAAGTAGGTGGCTGTATCAGCGAAAATCTCCGCCGGCGTATTGAGCAGCCGCAGCAGAGGGTCAATCATAAAATACCCTACCACAGTTGAAATGACTGTTAAGAGCAGCATAGTGAGAAAGGAGGTGGAAAAAGTTGTCTTTAACCTTTCAGTCTCTCCCGCTCCAAACAGCTGGGCCACTATGACTGTAATACCCATAGAAAGCCCAATCATAAAGGAAGTGACAAAAAACATGGCGGGAAACGCAGCCCCCACCGCCGCCAAAGCATTGGCGCCTACAAAACGCCCTACAACAATGGAATCTACAGTATTGTACAGCTGCTGAAAAGCGCTGCCCAAAATCATAGGTAAAGAAAAACTCAGCACCAGTTTAACCGGGCTGCCAGTAGTCATATCACGCATAAAACCATTCCTCCCTGTTGTGTTGTTTGAAAACAAGCCCCAACAGAGTTATAAAAAAGCTACCGAAGCCAGCACAGAAAAACATAGTCTAAAATAGTGATGAGAGGGCAGCATATGCTTTCGCGCTGGAATTTTCAGTTGTTTTGGTGTCAAACCTATACTCCTCTCCTATATCAATTGAAAAGTGGAAGGCTATTTGAGTTCGGCGATGGTCACACCTGACTCGCCCTCACCATAGACGCCCAATCGGAAGGTACGGATATTGGGATGCTTGCGCAGATGCTGCTGGATACCGCTGCGCAGTACCCCAGTCCCCTTGCCATGGATAATGGTGATAGTTTTCAGCCCCGAAAGGACACAGCTGTCAATATACCGATCCAATTCCAACAGAGCCTCATCCAGATTCTTGCCCCGCAGATCCAGTTCGGTTTTTATCTCCCGGGCGGATTTGGAGGTGACATCTCGGAAAGATACTTTGTTGTTGTTCATGGTGACCTTTCGATCCTTCTGATCCAACAGACGCAGCTCTTCCGCCTTGACCTTGGTTTTCAGGATACCTGCCTGGATGAGAACATAACCGCTGTTGTCCTCCCCACTGAGAGCGACACCCTCCTTATTGAGGTCTCGAATCAGTACCGCATCCCCCCGTTGAATCTTACGAGGCAGACGATACCCATCCTGGGTTTTGCCTGTAACAGGATCGGCGGTCTCATAGAGCCGGCGGAGGTTGGCACGATATTCTGCTTTTGCCCGGGAGGCCATATCCCCAAAGTTTTTGGCATCCTTCTGGCGGCGTATTTCCTCCAAAGAATCCAGCAAAGCCTCAGATTGAGCCTTGACCTGTTCCACAATGGAACGGGCCTGATTGCGTGCTTTTTCCAGCTCCCTCTCCTTTTCTTTTTCCAGCTTCTGCCGCATTACAGTCATTTCCTGCTGAAGCTGCTGGGCTTGCTGGGCGGCAATCCTGGCAGATTCCCGCTCCCGTTCCAGGGTCTGGCGGGAACTTTCCAGTTGGGTTACCACATCCTCAAAGCGGGTATTCTCACTGGACACATATCCCTTTGCCTGCTCTATAATGGCGTCATCCAATCCCAGCCGTTGGCTGATCGCAAAGGCGTTGGAACGACCCGGCACACCGATCAGCAACCGGTAAGTAGGCCGCAGGGTTGCCACATCAAACTCACAGCTGGCATTTTGTACTCCTTCTGTCTGCAGGGCAAATACCTTCATTTCAGCGTAATGGGTAGTGGCGGCAACCTTTGCTCCCTGCTGGCGGAGACGCTCAATAATAGCAATGGCCAGAGCGGCCCCTTCCACTGGGTCAGTACCTGCCCCCAGCTCATCTACCAGCACCATAGCTTTGTAATCCGCCAAACCCAAAATAGAAACAATATTGGTCATGTGGGAGGAAAAGGTGGAAAGGCTCTGCTCAATGCTCTGCTCATCTCCAATATCGGCCAACACCTGATCAAATACCGAAATTTTGCTGCCGTCAGCGGCAGGGACCATCAATCCGCACATAGCCATCAGGGTCAGCAGGCCCAATGTTTTCAGTGCCACCGTCTTACCACCTGTGTTGGGACCTGTAATCACCAGGGTGTCAAAATCCACACCTAGGGAAATATCGATAGGGACGATTTTATCCGGGTCGATAAGTGGATGCCGGGCCCGATGCAGTTCCACCTTACAGTCCTGGGTCAACTGAGGGCAACTGGCTTTCATCCGATCAGCAAGGCGGGATTTGGCAAAGTAGAGATCCAATTCCACTGCCACATCATAGCTTCCCAATATTCCTTCACTGTGGGCACCCACCTGGGCCGAAAGATCCGAAAGGATCCGGTCAATCTCCTGTTTTTCTTTGGTTTGTAAAATCCGGATCTCGTTGTTGGCCTCCACTACACCCATTGGCTCAATAAAAACCGTAGCGCCACTGGAAGAGGTATCGTGGACCATACCCTTTACCTCATTGCGGTACTCCGCTTTGACTGGAACCACAAAACGACCATCTCGCAGGGTGACAATCTGTTCCTGCAAATATTTCTGATAGGTGGCGGAGCGCACCATATTGTCCAGTTGGCTGCGCACCCGCTGCTGGGCAGCTCTGATTTTCCGCCGGATAGAAGCCAGCTCAGGGCTGGCGGTATCGGCCAGCTCTTCCTCAGACAGAATGGACTGGGTAAGGGTGTCCTCCAAGGTTTTAAAGTAACCCAAACATCCAAACAGGTAATCCAGAGAAGTAGTGAGTTCCTCACTTTGCCGCTTCCAACTTTGCAGGTTGCGAATGGCACGCAATACTCCCCCGATTTGCAACAGCTCCCCCAAGCTTAACTGAGCACCCACCTGGGCCCGCTTGAGCGAGGCAGTACAGTTCTTCATACCCAGCACAGTGGGGGTACCAAACCGGTTAGAGAGCATGTGAGCATCAGATGTAAAGTTCATTTGCCTTACACATTCCGCGTAATCTGTAACTGGCGTGATCTCCAACGCCCGCTGCCGGCTGTCCTCACAGGTAGCCTGCTCGGACAGGAGCTGTAAAATTTTATCTAGTTCCAAAGCATGAATATGCTTTTGTATCATTGACATATCCTGTTCCTCCCTTTCCCCAAAGGAATTCTTTGGTTGAAGGTTTCGTCGTTTGTACTTATGTATAGGAAAAGAGGGAGTGGTAAAAATCCAAAGCGGGCAATGGCATGTCCAACTGTACCCGCAGATACTTTTCAGCCACTGCACCCAATTTTTCCAATCCCGCTTCCGTTAGTGTAAAGCTAAACAGCTTGTCGAACTCAGAGTAAATAATATGCCGCATTGCTGCCAAAATTCCCGGCTCCAGAAGGATAGGTATTCCATCTTCCGGCTTGGTACTGCAATGGGAGCACACCAATTCCCCACTCTGGGGCAAAAAACGCATGGGCTCATTTTCATAATCCCCACATTCCCGACAGGCAACCAAATCGGGCATATATCCCGCCATGGTAAGAATCCGCAGTTCAAACACCGGCTTAATAAACTTTTGGCTTCTGCGATCCTTTTCCAACAGATACAGGGTATTGAGCATCAGGCGCAGATACTCCTGGGCCGGTTCCTCACTGGGAGCCAGGTGAATACAGAGCTGGGCCAAATAAACCGCCAGGGACAGCTTCTCCACATCCTGCCGAATTCCAAAAAAGCTGGTATCGCTTTCTGCCTGGTCCACCGTATATCGATCTCGGTTTTTAAACAGCACAAAGCGAGAGTAGCAGAGCAGCTCGGTAGAGGAAAGCAGTCGCCCCCGAAGCTTTTTCGCACCTCTCGCATATGCAGTCAGCACACCATATTCCTTTGTTAAAATGGTCAGAATCCGGTCATCGTCCAGTTGTTTCTCCCGTATGACGATCCCCCAGGTTGTGATCTGCATAAAAATTGTTGTCCCCTTTGTTTTCCTGCTGGACACTTTCTATCTCTACACACTGCCTGGCCTGTACATAGGCCAGATAATCGGTTATTTTGCCACTCTTCTCAAAATTCCGCCAGGACTGTTCCACTGTCACAACCATTCCTCCAACCCACTTTAATCTATTTAAAGTGTTTCCGGCTGCAAAAACAGTTATAAGCGGAAAACTGTGCTGGTTTTACCAACAATTGATGGTTGACAAAAGCAGTCTACCCTTCAAAGCCCATCTGTTTGATGGCAGATTCCCGATTGCGCCAATCCTCCCGCACCTTGACCCAGCACTGTAAATTAACCTTAATGTTGAGGAAACTCTCAATTTCCACTCTGGCTTCTGATGCGATTGTTTTCAGCATAGCACCTTGTTTACCAATAATCATCCCTTTATGGCTGGCTTTCTCACAGTAAATGGTGGCGTCAATATCCATAATGGACTGGCCTTCCCGCTCTTTCATGGACTCGATGCCCACAGCGGTACCATGAGGAATTTCCTGCTGCATATGGTTGAGGATCTTTTCCCTGATAATTTCTGCCACAATCACCCGCTCCGGCTGATCGGTCAGCATGTCCTCATCAAAAAAATGAGGACCAGGCTGCGCGTGTTCCATCATCTGAGAAAGCAGCAAATCTGTTCCCTCGCCGGTTTTTGCCGAGACAGGGAGAATACTCTCAAAGTCATAGAGCTGCCCCAAAGCTTCCATCTGAGGCAACAGGGCGCTTTTGTCCTCCAGGGTATCCACCTTGTTGATCACTGCCACCGCCGGCAGCCCAAGAGCGTGAAAACTATCTGCCAGTTCCCGCTCAGGGTGACCCAGCTGGCTGCCCGCTTCCACAACCAGTACGGCGAGATCCACATCGGCAACCGACTCATTGATCTGCTTTACCATAAACTCACTGAGTTTTGTCTTGGGTTTGTGTAGCCCAGGTGTATCAATAAACACTAGCTGTGTGGCTTCTTTGGTCAGCACTCCCGTAATACGAGTCCGAGTGGTTTGCGGCTTGTCCGACACAATGGCTACCTTTTCCCCCACCAGCAGATTCAGCAAGGAGGACTTGCCAACATTAGGACGGCCTACAATGGCAATAAAGCCGCTTTTTGTCTCCATAAAACAATTCCCTTTCCAGTCTTTTCTTTCTGTCTATGTATGTAAAATCTGTCCTATTCTTCCAAGACATAACTTCTGTCCCGTTCCAGGCCCAGCTTGCTCATAACCAATTCTTCTTTTTCCCGCATACGTACCGCTTCCAGACCTTCCTGCTCATGGTCATACCCCAACAGATGGAGCATGGAATGGGCAGTCAAAAATCCCACCTCTCGACGCAAGGAATGTCCATACAGTTCTGCTTGTTCCATAGCTTTTTCCATGGAAATCACAATATCCCCCAGCATATAGGCACCGGTTTCCTCATTGAGGTCATAAACACCATTTTCCCCCAAAGGAAAGGACAACACATCGGTGGGAACATCTTTATTTCGATATTCTGCGTTCAGCTGCTGAATTTGTCTGTTGTTGACAAAGCTTACTGAAACCTCCGCCGGCTTATTAAACTGTTCCATTTCCAGCACCGCGTGACAGGTACGGCGGATCAGCAAGCGAATTCCTGAGGGAATTTTTATTTCTTTTTGACGGTTGGAAATATAGACTTTGATTCCTTCCATAGTATTTGACAATCCTTTCTGGCAATAACAAATCAGCGATGACGTTCCTCATTGCTGTAATATTTTTCGTAAGCTTTGATAATATCCTGGACCAAACGATGCCGGACCACATCTTTTTCATTGAGATGAACGATACCGATTCCCTCAATATTTTTCAGCACCTTAGTAGCTTCCACCAAACCAGAACGTTTGGCGTCAGGCAAATCGATCTGGGTAACATCACCGGTAATGACCGCTTTGGAATTAAAGCCCAAACGAGTTAAAAACATTTTCATCTGTTCCGGTGTTGTGTTCTGGGCCTCATCCAAAATAATAAAGGAGTCATCCAAAGTACGGCCTCTCATGTAGGCCAAAGGTGCCACCTCGATATTTCCTTTTTCCACGTAACGCTGGTAGTTTTCACTGCCCAGCATATCAAACAGGGCATCGTACAATGGTCTCAGATAAGGATCCACCTTGTTTTGCAGGTCGCCTGGCAGAAAGCCCAGCTTTTCTCCCGCTTCTACAGCGGGACGGGTTAAAATAATACGGTTGATTTCATGGGCCCGGAATGCCCGTACCGCCATAGCCACCGCCAAATAGGTTTTACCTGTTCCCGCCGGGCCGACACCCAATACAAAGGTGTTATTTTTAATGGCATCCAAATACCGTTTCTGGCCCAGTGTTTTTGCCTTTATAGGGCGTCCCTTGGAGGAGATACACACCACATCATTGGAAAGGGCAGACACCTTATCCTCGTTGCCTTCTTCCACCAAGCTGATAATATACCGGACGCTTTGATCGGTTACCGGCTCCCCTTTGTTGATTAAATTCAGAAGTCCCTCAATCGCTCTGCAAGCCTTGTAGACATTCTCTCCCTCACCACTGACCTTAATTTCAGTGCCTCTGCACAGAATAGAAACCCCGTACTCCTGTTCCAGCAGCTTGATATTTTCATCAAAGCTGCCGAAAAGTGCCAGCGCATGTTCCATGCGCTCAATGTTAATCAGTTGTTCTACCATGAACCATCCTGCCTTTATTTTTATTCTATCCGCCGTCCAGCAGTCAACCACTAAACTGGGACATCCGGTGTATCTTAAATTGCTTGTTTATCACAAATGTAACGCTTGCCCCATCAGGGCGAGAAAAAGGGCGCAAATATAAAGTATAATAGCCACTTCGTGGCTATTATACCATAGTTTTAACAGAATGTGTTATTCTTTTATTAAAATTTCCTGTACCACTGCAATATCTTTCTCCACAATATATTCCGCCTTCATAATCAGGGTATCCTGCTCTACAAAAGCCACAGGGTTTTTGGTAACTACTGTAGCATCAGCAAAAGACTGAGCTTCCAAAGCCAACAGCTGATTTTGTGCCTCAGCCAGAGCTTGATCCTCTGTATAAACAATTTCTACCTTTTCCAACTGTTCATACCCAATCGATTTGAGCGATACCGGCAATTTCCGTCCCAGAACTGAAAAATTCTTTACCGATTCATACCGGTTATAAAACTCTCCTGTTTTTGCCGGCAAGGACAAAGGAACTTCCAGCCCGAACAGACACAACTTTCTTTCTACCGGCATTTTACCCGAAGGCTCATAGATGGTCTGATTTAAAGATACCTCAACCGAAAGAGAAGCAGGAACCTGCGCCATTACCTTGGCTCTGGCATGTTTGAAGGTAGTTTTCCCCTTGCTGTCCTCCAATACACCACTGACAATAATATCCCCTTTTACTACAGTGTCCCCCACCGAGACCACCGCTTTGCCATCATATACCTCCATATACTTAATCTGACCCGATTCCCCCGCTATAACATTGGTGGGCTGTTTTTCATCATCAATTTTTTCTGGGGGCATGACTCGTTCTTTTACCTCAATTTCAGCTGTAGAACCTGTAAGATTGACTCCAATCCAGGACAGTTCCTCCAGCCGCAGCAGCATATTACGCTCAACCCATCTGGTGTCAATTTTATGACGGTTGGCACCGATGGTAACGCCCAGTTCTTCCAGTTGGGCAACGATCTCCTCTTCGGTTAAGGTCTCATTGCCTACAACCTGAATTTGCCAGATAAAGTTGCTCATAGCACCTAAAAAAATAAAAAAGGCCAGGAGCCCTACAAAAATTCCCCATCGCTTTCGGTAGCGACGCAACAAAAAAGGAAAGCCATGTCGTTCTTTGACCCTGAGACGCACACCGGTACGGCGGGCATATCCCCGCAGTCCTGGGTAGTGCTTCACCGTTGTGCTGGAAATCATCCCTTCTTGTGTATGTTCCAAATCCCAAAGAGGCACCCCTCCCCGGGAACAAAGATTTAAAAAACGCTCTATAAAGCCTCCTGTGATGGTAAATCGGACATATCCTTTCAGATAACGCAGCAGACGTACTAAAAACATACCATTCTCCTACTTTCCATATGAGAGATATACTTTAGTTCCCATCAGACAGAAAATCCAATGGAAAGCAAATACCCAGTGACAACCGCACTTTGGGCTGTCATACATTTCAGCTGTAGATTCCGGCCGGTAATACAAAGAATCAGCCGTCCGGTATTGATTCGGATTTTCTCCTCACTATATTCCACAATCCCTTTGCATCCGTCAATAACAGCCTCGGTATTTCCTGAAATCTCTATAGTAGGCACATCGGACAAAGCGGTCTCCGGCATCTCTAAAATACGGGCTAAAGCAGAGGAAATTCGTGGTTGTTCCCCTGTCTGCCCCTTGTTCTCTTTCTGTCTTGCCATTTCTAATCAACTCCATAAACTATAGCAATAAAAGTTTTTTGTTTTCAATCCTATTCCCTCTGTGTAATATCATATAAATGGCACTGAGGTGATATGACTTGAAAACAGGTTTATGGGGTAAAATTTTGTCTTTCTTTAAAATAATGGGGATTGTAGGTGTCTTTTGGATCGCAGTCCTTCTGCTGTTGGAATCAAAAACAGTTGGTGCTGGAATCCGCAATGGAATAACCCTATGTACCAATATAATGATTCCATCTCTTTTCCCCTTTTTAGTATTTTCAGGCTTTTTGACCTTGTCGCCAATCAGCCAGTGGATTGCCCACCCTTTTGGCTGGATCACCCGGCATCTTTTTGGTCTTCCAGAAGAAATGGGTACCGTCTTTCTCCTCAGCTGTATCGGCGGATATCCGGTGGGAGCCCGAGCAATTGCCTCGCTGCTGGAACAAAAACGTCTGGATAGCCCAACCGCTTCCCGAATGCTCTGCTTTTGTGTCAACGCTGGGCCTTCCTTCTTAATCAGCGCAGTTGGTATCTCTTTGTATGGAAACGGACAAATCGGTCTTGTTCTCCTGATTTCTCAGCTGAGTTCCGCTCTATTGATCGGATGGGTCCTATCCTGGATGAAAACACCGTTTTCTCTCCCTATAAAAAAAGAATACCCCTCTACTGCTTCAGCTTTTGTCCAGGCGGTAACATCCAGCGCCATTGGAATGCTGTACATCTGCGCCTTTGTGGTGCTCTTTTCCGGTTTGCTATCCGCTCTGGAAACCACTGGTATTCTGCCAGCTTTTTGCCAGCTTCTATCCCATAGGCTGCCCTGGTCGGTAGACGCGTCTTTTTATTCCGCGCTCTGCTCCGGACTTCTGGAAGTCACCAGTGGCTGTATTGCAGCCGCCCAACTGGATGGGAAAACAGCCTTTTTACTGACAGCTTTTCTGGTTTCCTTTGGCGGTTTTTCAGTCATCTGTCAAATTGCCGCTTGTTTTAACAATGTTTCCCTTTCCCTGGTTCCCTTTGTCCTCTCCCGATTTGCCAACGGTTTTTTAACCGCTGCCATCGCTTACCCTCTCTATGAAAAGTTTTGTAAAACCATATCGGTCAGTATCTCGTCCTACCCTCCCCTTATGGTGGTCTCAACCCAGTCAGTTGTCATTGCTCTGTGTA
>CALXEL010000024.1 GCA_944387315.1 uncultured Clostridia bacterium | reverse complement strand
CATATACTCCGGCAGCATCTGCCAGGGAAGGCCGGTGTGTTCTACCTTCTCTCCCACAATATACACACTGTCGTGACGGTATTTGTGACTGGGCAGCAGGCGGTCCTCCTCTGGAAGAAATGCCCCGATGGTAAGTTCATAGAGCTGATGGATGCTCTCCTCGGTGATTTTATGCTGGGGATCGGCGATAAACTCCAAACCCTTCTTCATGCCATAGATACGATCCTCGCTCTCATTGGCGGGAGCATAGCCGGACAGAATCCGGCGGACGCTGTCCCGAGAGGTGTCGATCTGCTCGATGGTAAAGGTGGAGAGGATCTCATCCTCCATAGCTTTCCTGCCATAGAGCTGGCTGCTGCTCTGAGGGGTAAGCAGCACCTTGGCCGCTGACAGGTGAACCTGGGTTACGCTTTCCAGATAGACCAAAGTCCCACCATCAAAATCCTTGAGAGGCAGGGGTTTGTAAAAGCCGTTTCCCAGAAGCGCCACAAATTCCTTCAAATCAGCCTGGGGGTATTTATAGCCCAGTTTTTTTAGGTCGATGATGTTTTTGTCTGACAGCATATTGGCAAACAGTTCGGCGTCCATAGTCTTCACCCCTGATATAATGCGGTATCAATTAGTATCAGTATACCAAAGGATTGACTGAACCGCAAGGGCCTATTCGCAGCAACAGGACAGAAACAAATATCGCCATGCAGTAATATACCCTTACCACCAGCAGACAGTCGCGCGTTCAAGTCGCGTCACTAGCTCCAGAAAGTCCCCGTAAACGGCTTGTTTGCGGGGATTCTTTGTATTCTGATGCAGGGTTCAGACCCATTCCCTGACCCACAAGCAGAAATATCCCGAAAATACAGCAAAGCACCGGTGAACAGATTTTGTCTATTCTCCGGTACTTTATTTACATCTACGCCGTTTTACAGCACCATAGTAGCCAAGGTGTACTACAGGTCGTGGAAACAGATATACCCCAGTCTAGCATTTCTGAGAATTTCCATGTGCAGCTTTATCACAAAAGTCTAAATGGAATATCTCTCCCGTCTCGGGTAAGGGAATATATATGAACAGTCTGAGAGCAAAATTTTCATATCATGCTTCTAAATCTTGGAAATGATACAATCCTCAGTGGGTTTGCACAGGCTTATTTTGCTTAACTACCGGTACAGGCTTGTGTTCAACTTTGACAATCAATGTAAGTGACTGGAACTACTGAACAGCCCTTAGTCTGACCCAACTCTAAATCAAAATTAAAAATGTTTTTTCTTTCAAACATACAATCTTCATTTACCATAAAAATGAGGCAGATTCTCATTTTCATAGGAACATCCAAAAACAATAAGACTGAAATTTTATTTTCAAAGGGTAGATTTCTTCAATATGTAAATGAAACAAATGTAGGTAGAAAGCGGCGATTTATATGGCGCTTATTTGGGAAGAGAAAGTGTAATACCCAATGTTTTATGAGTACTTCATTCGCCAAAGACTGAAATAATATCCCATTACCACTCTCTGAAAGGCTTCTTATAACCTTCAGGGATACTATTAAAGTACCAGTTTTAGCTGGAACCAATCATTGGATGTTTCAAACTGGCAAACAGCACCATTTTTCTGACAAAAAGTTAAGATTGACTGTACTCCCAGACCATGTCCCTCTTTTCGCGTTACTGGCAGTCCCTGCGCATCAAAGGTTACTTTTCCATCAAAAGGGTTAGAAATTTCTAACATAATACTTGGAGTTCCTATCATTTTACAATAGATTTTTCTTTGCTGATGGGGGAGTTCTAGATTGGCATGAATGGCATTTTCCAAGGCATTTGCAAGAACTATCGCCAGTTCACCCTCGTCTACAGGCAGCGTATCAGGCAGAAAGATTTTTGCTTCTACCTGGATGTCTTGCTGCTGTGCTTGGCCAAAATAAGAGGAAAATACAGCATCCAATACTGGTGAGCGGCACCAGTGTATTTCTTTTTGATCATCCAGCCGCTTCTGAGCAACATCCAAAAAATCCAGCGCTATATCTTTATCCCCTCGCGACACCAGCTCCTTAACTACTTGAAGACGATGCCTCAGATCATGGCGTTCTGTGCGAATGGTGTCCTCAGCAACCTTCACCGCCTCCATTCTACTTTGTAAGGAAGACAACTGCAGAGCAAATAGCTGTACACTATGCCGAGCTTCTGATTCCTTTAAAGTACTGGAGAACCAAAACATCAAAATAGAGTAAAAGCCTACCATCAGCAAAGAGATTGCGGGCTTAAGGATCGTGCTATTGAATGTGACCCCCACATACCCTGGAATCAAATAAATGACAATGATATAGTAAGCTAACATTACCAAACACATCAGCCACCAGCCATGTTGTAACTCCGGCAAAGTCTGGATAAACAAAGGACGTAAAAACAAGATAAGAAATGTAATAATTCCTCCTGTCAGGATAACATAGGTCAAAACTTGTACCCAGATATTCTTTCCAGACAGGTAGTAGGCCAAACCTGCGCCATGCTGAATCAGCATACAAAACATAATTGAGGATAGAAGCTGGAATACCAGTCGCCATCCCCTGAATCGACTAAATGCCATAAAAAGTAGCAAAGAGGGAATATGAACCACTAAGGAGTAAGTCCGAATGACTGTTTCCAAACCTGCCACTGTGTATATACTCGCAACCACTGCCATAACCACTACCGTGGTACCATAAACTGCCAGAATAGTTTTCCACCTTGCGTATCGGCTGTCCAGAAATAGCAGAACCATAGTCATACCCAGCACAGTTATGTACTCTATGATGAACAAATCTATCACTCTCTTTCCTCCTCCATTAAATACTTCTCCCCTGCTTTCTTAAACTTCATCGCCGCTATGTAGGGCTGTTGCCTTTTTTATCATCTAATATTCAAATTTGTAAGACAACCCTACTTTTCTACCTAATCAACATCCCATTTTGTGCAGATAACAACAAATCATAAATAAGTCCCTTTAAATTTAGTGGCGATTTGTACAATGAAAATAGCATGGAAATAAAAAAACGTCAAGAGGGCCAACAAAGAGATAACAAAAGGATGTTCATGAATTCAAAATGGAATCAGGAAAGCTGGGGAGAGTATATTTCGCTGCACTCCGGTATGTTTATGCAATTTGAAAATCTTTCTACATTTAAAAAAACTGTTCATTCCATAATGAACAGTTTTTTCAAATGTAGCCACAGCTAACAATTGCTATGAACTATGCCTCACTAACAATATGTAAATTAAAGCGCCGTCCCTTTCTTTGGCACAAATAACCGCGACAAGTCCACACCCTCATGTTCAAGCAATTTTGCTTTGGTAAGAATACCTCCTGCATATCCAGTTAAACTGCCATTTGCTCCCACAACACGATGGCAGGGAATAATAATTGAGATGGGGTTGTGCCCCACTGCACCTCCTACTGCCTGACCTGCCATAGACACTCTGCCCATACATTTTGACAGCTCTTTGGCAAGTGCTCCATAAGTTGTTACCTGCCCATAGGGAATTTCACATAAAAGTTTCCATACCTGTTGTCGGAATACACCACCTACTGGGGCAAGGGGCAACTCGGAAGGCAACGGCTTTTCGCCAGCAAAATATCGCTCCAGCCACTTCTTTGTAGCCGTAAAAACAGGCAGCTCTTTTTGTACTACTGATTCCATTAATACTGTACCACCAAAATATTTTTGCCCCGCCATCCAAACACCAATGAGGTTTTTCCCATCGCTTGCCAATGTGAGCGGACCCACTGGAGACGCACAACTTGTCGAATAATACATCTGATTTCCTCCCTATAGAGTATTCCACAAATTAACTGTGGCATAACTGCGCCAAGGACGCCAGCGTTCTGCCAATTCCAACATTTGTTTTGACGAGTATCCGGGCAAGGCACGTTTGATACCAGCATCTGTTTCCAGAAAGGCATCTGGCCACCCCAGGGTACGCATAGCTATATATTGAGCGGTCCAGTTTCCAATTCCGCGCAGGCTTCGCAGTTTGTTGATTTGCTGCTCTGGATCCCCACTCTGACTCAGATCAATGGTCCCATCAGCCAGCGCCTGCGCCAATGTGCCAATACTTTCAGAACGGGTAGCAATAACACCTAAAATACCCAACTGTTCCTGCAAATTGTCTTTAAGACATAAAATATCTCCAACTGTCGGAAAGATCCGATTTAGCCCTTCGATTTCTGTTTCCACAGGGGTGCCCAACCGCTCAACCACCCGTCCGGCTAGAGTATTGGCGGCCTTTATAGTAATTTGTTGCCCTAAAATGGCCCGTACTGCAGTTTCAAAGGGATCAAAACACCCCGGTACCCGGATACCCTCTACACACAATCCCGGTCGCAGTTCATTCATGCTTTCCAAAGAATGATAGATGAGCTGGGGATTGCAATCCAAATCAAAAAGCCTTCTTACCCGATATAAAAGCTGTGGAAGTACTGGAACCAAAGAGTCGCTTAATGTAACACAAAGCAAATTTTTCTGTTCCAGCTGCTGTACCTGAATCCATCCCTTGTAGGGTTCCCCCTTCCATCCCACCAAAGATACTGTGCGAAAATAACTGTTATTTCTGATGGTTTCAACCGCTGGAATAGCACGAACTGACAGAAAGCTGAGGATTTCTTCCCAACGGTAGGGAGGACGATACCCCAAGTTTACCGTAATATCTTTTTTCTGTACTTTTCCTGCGGCGGCAGCCTTTCGAAAAGAAGTAGGTGAAAGCCGATAGTGTTTTTGAAACAAATCATTCATTCGGCGCAGACTTCCAAATCCAGCAGCCATAGCTACTTCCAATACAGGTAGACTGGTATCAGTCAGAAGGTTTTTAGCCATCAGCTGACGACGGGTTTGCAGGTACTGGACAGGCGTTACATGGTATTCCTGCTCAAATACTCTACGCAGATGTCGATCTGTACAGCCCAGACGGTTAGCTAAATATTTTAGACTCTGGCCACTTCCGCAGTACTCATCCAACAACCTTGCGGCCCGCTGTGCTAAGGCACTGGAAGCATCTACAACCGAATTCCCAGGAGCCAGCTCTGGGCGACACAGCATACAGGGACGATATCCCGCCTGTTCTGCTTCAGCAGCTGTAGCAAAAAAAGTCATATTTTCATACTTTGGAAGCTTAACTCTACATACAGGACGACAGTAAATTCCAGTAGATGAAACTCCTCCAAAGAGTCGGCCATCAAACCTCGTGTCTCTGGATCGAAAAGCTTCATGACAAGCCTCTTTGCTTTCGGTCAGCAATTTCTTCACCTCCATAACATTATAGACATTGTACCACAGTCCTGTATTTATTTCTGGCTATTTTCGGACATGATATCTCTTTTAGAAATACTGAGTTATGCAACTCCCTATAGGTGCCTATTTTCTCACACCCAAACTCAACAGGGTAACCTCTACCTAGCAACCTACATAGGATAGCAAGGGCGACAGCTCAATACAACAAAAACGGAGTAGAGCACACAATGGGTATGCCTGTAATCACTGCTAGTTCCACAACCAGAGAACAAGCCATCACCGATCTGATTCAGTCTGTGGCACTGGAGGAAACCGCACTGTCTCACATTTTAAACGCGGAGGGCGAAAAAATTCAAAAGATGGTAGCACTTCCAGATGTTACTCCAGAAGTTCTGTTGGCTACCAACAAATCCGTAGAATCCATGGTCAATGCGGTATCTCGTCTGGAAATGATTCTGCAATCCAAATTGTCTAGCTTTAGTAACTGCCTGTGTAACCCCGAGATTGTCTAAATAAATAAAATAGTCCAACGGAGCTTCCTATAGGGAGCTCCGTTTTTTTCACCGTCCTCCCGGCTATTATATACGATAAATATGGAGCTGTTTTATTTAGCTCCATCTCCTCAAAAATTTCAGTTTATGTAATTCCTGTAGGAGGATGAATTATGGCATTTAATTTTGGCCTTGCCAATAATTATAACGTATTTGTCTTTGGCAACTTGAATTTAAGCAACACCGATGCAGAAGGTCGGGTAGCTGTGGGTGGCAATGCAACCCTTAGCAATTACGGAATCGGATCAAATATTGCTTCTCTCTTACCTGCCAATACGGACCCATCTTTTGTTGTAAATGGTGATATAGACGTCTCTGCTGGTTCCAATGCCAGTGGTAATACAATTATCAATCCCAACAGCACAATCACCAATTATACCATGGGTAATCCAAACGGTCTCTTTCTAACTGGTACCCCCATTGATTTTGCTGAAGCGGAACAATATCTAAAGTGTGCTTCCATTTTTTGGAGCGATCTAACACCCAATGGTACTGGTGAAGTAGTTTTTAACCAGCTGAACCTGACTGGTACAGATCCATCTTTAAATATCTTTTCTTTGGACAGTACCAATCTCTACGGCACTGGGATTTCTTTGGCACAACTAAATGGCATTAACATTATTGCTCCCTTAGGTTCCACAATTCTTATCAATGTGGACGGTACCGCCATTCAATATGGCAGCTACCAAATTTTCCGAAATGGTACAGCAGCCACCCGAGAGTTGGCTCGACTCATTCTGTGGAACTTCCCTCAGGCCCTCACCTGGTCCAATAGTACCACTGCCATATATGGTTCTGTGCTGGCTCCATTTGCTGCCGCCAATACTACGTTCAGCCAAATTAATGGTAACATTATTTTTGAAAATTATTCTGGCAACGCCGAAAGCCATAACGAACTGTTTATTGGCCAGCTGCCAGAAGCTATCCCATGCACACTAAATCCCACCAGCACTACTACCAGTGCTACCACCAGCACTACCATTAGCACCACCACTAGCACTACTACTACTACCACACCAGCTCCTGTGCCACGCAGTCAGGCAATTACCGATTTGTTTACTTCTATTGCTTTGCAACAGGCAGCCCTCTCTCATATTCTCAATGCGGAAGGAGAAAAAATACAGGCGATACTCTCCTTTGAACTAATATCTCCTGAAACAATCTTGCAAACCAACCAGTCTGTAGCATCTATGGTCAACAGTATTTCCAATTTGGAACTCATTCTCACAGATAAAATAAGCCTCTTCGAAGGATGTATTTGTGAAGATACCCTACAATAAAACCAGTATGGCGCGGCAGGACTCTGCCGCGCCATACTACCTATCAAAGCGAGGGAATCTAGTATGAAGATTACAATTCTGACTATGTTTTCGGGCCTCTCCACTACCTACTCTCTGGTTAATGTTGTAGCTGATCAGATTAAAATGCTGCTGGAGGCTGAAGTTGAATTAAAAGTTCTTGTAAGTGAAGCCTGTCCAGATCAGGAGCGCTGGGGTGTTTTTCTTGACCCGCGTTTGGAGTGGGTAAAAATCACAAACACCTACAATGGAGCCCCCATTGTATGGCATGATTATTCGGGCGCTACCGGGACAGTGCATCCAGAATTTTACCAGGAGGCAGAATGGATTGCAAAAGACTATATCCAACATCTTCAGGATGTGGATGTATGTATTATGCATGATATTCTTTATCAAGGTTGGCATCTGTTACACAATATTGCTATTCGCAAAGCGCAAAAATTTCTACCAAAGGTACGATTTTTAGCCTTTACACACTCTTTGCCTGTAAAGCGTCCCATCCAAATGGAAGAACCTTTTTCTGCCCGTTTTACACCTATGCCCAACACCCGATTTGTTTATCCCACCTATTCAGGAATTGAGGCTTTAGCCCGTCAGTATGATGTACCTCAGGGAAATTGCGCTGTTGTATATAACAGTCTGCCACTTCTAGAAACACTAAGCACAGATGTGCAGCGAGTAGCCGGCAATATAGATTTGCTGCATTCTGATGTCTTAATCATCTATCCTGGGCGTCTTACAACTGGAAAGCGTTTTGAAAAAGTAGCTGCTTTGGCTGGCAGCATTCAGCATAAAACGGCACAACGCACAAGGGTAGTATTCTGCGATTTCCCCAGTTCCGATATTCCAAGCAAAACCTACAAACAACTAATCCAGACTGAAGGTTTGCGGTTTGGGCTGGAAAAGAAAGATTTAATCTTTACATCAGACCTTGGATATGAACAGGGATTTCCCAGGCAAGGAGTATTTGAATTGTTTGGACTGTCCAATCTGTTTATCTGCCCTTCCTACTCAGAATCATTTGGATTAACTGTATTGGAAGCAGCTAGCCGAGGCAACTTTCTGGTACTAAATGAGGCTGTACCCGCACTCAAAGAACTTGGAAATAGCTTAGGGGCCTATTTTATGCGTTGGGACGGGAGAAATTTTGGCTATGACACCCATGAAAAATACATTCCATCTGAACAGGCCTATTATGAGGAACATGGGGAAATCATTGTTGACTTAGTGAGGAAAGATCGCAGTTTGCAGGCCAAAACCAGAGTGCGTACCCAGTATAATGGAGCGTGGATCTGCCGTAATCAACTCATACCATTGTTGACACAATGATAAAAAAAGAGAGCCGCCTACCGGCGGCCCTCCTTCTAATTCATATAAGTTATTTGCCGATCATAATATTGAGAATCTCAATATCGGTTTCTTTCATGCCTTCTCTGCCCATACGGCTTACGCTGTTGATGGTTTCCTCTACATTGTCCATTACCAGGCCTTCACCTGCGCCAAAGACATTGCCGTCCTTAGCCATCATAAAGCCCATAATGGCGGCATCAACAGCAGAGGCAATCTTAGCAGCACAAGAGGATTTGGCACCATCACAAACAATACCAGCTACATTGCCCAAAGTATTGGTAATGGTCTTGGCGATAACATCCATACCATAGCCATGGAGATAGGCAATGGCCGCGCCGCTGCCAGTGGCAGCAGATACGGCGCCACAGAACGCACTCAGCTTGCCCAGACCATTTTTCTCATAAATGCCAATCAGGTTGCTCAAGGTCAAAGCCCGGTACATTTTTTCCTCGCTGACCCCCAGATGCTGTGCATACAGAACAACAGGCAGACAGATTGTAATGCCCTGGTTACCACTGCCCGAGTTGATAACAACAGGAAGTACACAGCCGCCCATTCTGGCGTCACTGCCCGCAGCGGCATAAGCTCTGGCCTTGGTCTTAATGTCATCGCCATAATATTTGAGCAGGGTGGAACCTACATTGGCGCCATAGGAATTGGTGAGGCCCTCATTGGCAATAGCCATATTGTAGGAAACCTGACGCTCAAGAATCGGCTTTACATCCTCCAGTTTTACAGTGTTGGCAAATTCCAGAATATCAGCCAGGTTTAACAGGCTACGGTCGGTAGTGGAAGAAGTACCGCCAGTCTCGCCAGCCTTATACAAGTACTCTCCGTTCTTCTGGATGCTGTTAATATTGGTGTGAGAGTAGAGAACCTCAACAACTGCGCTCTCCTCACCCTTAATGGCATGGATGATAATGTGCAGGTTGGCAGTACCAGCCAACAGCTCTACCTGGCAAATTCCTTTTTTAAGCAGCTCTTTGGTTTTCTCGATGTCCTCAGGCTTGACATCGGTCAGACACTCCAATTTTTTGTCGGAAACGCCAGCTACAGCGCCCAGGATCGCACTGGTTTCAATACCCCGCATATCACCGGTGGTGGGAACAATTACGCCCTTAACATTTTTAATGATATTTCCGCTGCACTCAGCAATGATTTTGTCGGGGAACTGTCCCAGTACCTCTCTGGCCTTGGCGGCAGCAAAGGCGATGGCAATAGGCTCAGTACATCCCAGAGCTGGTACCAGCTCCTCTTCCAACATAGCTACATACTGGCTGTACACTCTCTGATCTACCATTTTCAAAATCCTTTCTTCTGTTAAACTGGCGGCCAACTACACCGCCTACCATACAACTCTGGCGCAAATTTTACAGTTTATTGCATAAATTGGCGCCAAACGGTCAAAAATACCTTTTTTATTCTATCATTGGCAGGGAAAAAATGCAAGCAATCCACTTGGACTTCTGCCGTCTTTGTACTCATCAAAAGCACAAAATTAGCATAGTGTTTTTATACGAATTACACAATTCTCATATTCTGTCTTAACTATACAGTTCAGTGTACGCCATACAGAAACACTAAGTTATTGACAAGGAAATGAACACATGATAGAATAATAAAAAATAAGGATTACCGCCGGGTAATCGAGTGCGTTCTGTTTTTGCTTCTCTAGGCCTTGTAAGGAGCAAAACACAGGGCGTTTTTTATTTTTAGATAGAAAGGATTTGCAGTTATGTTTCGAGCTATGCGGCGTATCAAACAGGAAATTTCACAGCAAGAGGCCCAAAACATTTTAGAGCGGGCCACTTCCGGTACACTGGCTGTCAGTGGGGATGATGGGTACCCCTACGCGGTTCCCCTCAGCTTTGCCTACTCGGATGGAAAAATTTATTTTCACTGCGCCCAAAAGGGACACAAACTGGATGCCATCAACCGCAATGATAAGGTAAGTTTCTGTGTCATCGCCCAAGATGAAATTGTTCCAGAAAAATATACTACCTACTTTAAAAGTGTCATCGCCTTTGGCCGGGCACGAGTTCTCACCGATGAACAGGAAAAGCGCCATGGTCTGGAACTGCTGGCCGAAAAATACTCTCCACAGTTTCCAGAGACCAGGGAAGCGGAAATCAAAAGCGGATGGCCTGCCGTGTGTGTGGTAGAAATCCAGGTGGAACATTTGACCGGCAAAATCGCCATAGAGCTGGTAAAGCAGTCCACTCATTGATTGCACAGGAGAAGCAAGATGAAACTGCATATATTTCCACAACCGTTAACTGTCTGCCAACTGGATCAGATCGGTTCTCTGGACCGTTTCGGTGAATTTTGTTGTCTCCTGCAAACGCCAGGAGAGATTACCCTAGTCTGCCCAACAGATTGTGCGCCCCAGGCGTACATCCAGCGTGAGGATGGCTGGCGCGCCCTATATGTGGATGGGGTTTTGGAATTTGAGCTAGTGGGAATCCTGGCGGACATTTCCAGCGTTTTGGCTGGGGCAGGGGTAAGCATTTTTGCCCTCTCCACCTACAATACCGATTATATCTTGGTAAAGGAAGATAAGCTGCAAACTGCTGTCCAGGCCCTTTGCCAAGGTGGATACACCATTTTACCTTAAGACACAAAAAAACTCTTTCCTATGAGGAAAGAGTTTTTTTGCTTTTATTCCAAATCCTTACCTTAAGCAAAACAGCAGACTTTTATTTTTCTGAATGGGACAACATATAGCAGTGGTTGAGGGGGCCACTTCCCTGTCCCAAATCCAGACCGGCAGAGAGGGCGCCAGTGAGGTACTCTTTGGCTTTCGCCACACTTTCCGGCACCGAAAGTCCTGCCGCCAAACCACATGCAATGGCGGAGGACAGAGTACAGCCAGTACCATGGGTATTGGGGTTGGGGATTTTCTCTCCCAAAAACCACTGGCTTTCCCCTTGATGCCAGAGCAAATCATCTGCCCGGTCCTTTTGATGTCCCCCTTTGACCAGTACATATTCAGGGCCCATCTGTCCAATTTTTTCGGCCGCCTGGATGGCTTCTTCCCCACTGTGTATCTCAAAACCACATAGAGCCTGCGCCTCAGGCAAATTAGGGGTTACGATCTCAGCCAACGGCATCAGACACGCAACCAGCGCCTTCACCGCATCGGTCTCCAATAGCCGGCTGCCGCTGGTGGCTACCATTACAGGGTCCAGCACAATGTGCTCTGCCCGGTACTCCCGCAACTTTTGGGCTATGGCCTCAATGACCTTGCCGCTGGAAACCATCCCAATCTTTACCGCATCCGGCCGAATATCGGTAAAAATACAGTCCAGCTGCTGAGCCACAAAAGCAGGGGTGGCTTCCTGTATGCCATAAACACCGGTGGTGTTCTGGGCGGTGAGAGCAGTAATCGCACTCATAGCGTACATACCATGCACCGTTATGGTTTTAATATCCGCCTGTATACCAGCTCCTCCGCTGCAATCGGAGCCAGCAATGGTCAGTACTTTTTTCACAGGTCCACTTCCTTCCACTCTTCCAGGCTGGTAAAATACCGGTCCGCCAAACTGGCGATCTGTGCCTGGTACTTTTCCATTGAGGAGTCGTAGACACCCACTACCGAAAAGCCCGCCGCTTTGGCTCCTTCAATGGCGTGCAGAGCATCCTCAAAGACTACTGTCTTTTCCAATGGGGTGCCTAAGCGCTCAAGTACTTTCCTGAAAAATTCCGGTGTATCCTTTCGGATTCCCACCTCATCCACAGTCAGTACAAACTGCATGTATTTTAATACACCGGTACGTTCTAAGGCTGGCAAAGCCAGGTCACGCCCGGAGGCGGTGGCAACACACATGGCCACCCCTTGGCTATGGAGCTTTTCCAATAAAGGCAGCACCCCCGCCTTTAAAGGCAGCTGAGACCGATAAAGATCTCCCACCATTTCCCCCACCTGAGCAATGATCTCCTCCGGGGTATGGGGCAGGGAAAACCGTTGGCAGAAATATCTGGCACACTGTGGCAGAGTCATAGCTTTGATGGATTCAGTTAAATCCTCCGGCGGCTCTATTCCACATCGACGCAAATAGTCCTCTCCAATATTTTCCCACACCCCCATGGAATCCAACAGGGTGCCGTCCATATCAAAAATCGCTCCTAGCATTGACTCACCATCTTTTCTGAAAGTTCCCCTATGGTCTTGGCTGCGGCATAGACATCAGGCTGGGCGAACACAGCGGAAATAACCGCTACTCCATCCACCCCGCTGCCAGCCAGCTTCATCAAATTGTCCGGATTGATGCCTCCAATGGCCACCACCGGAATGGTAACCGCGGCGCAGATTTCCCGCAAGGTGTCATAGGACACATCACAGGCGTCCAGCTTGGTAGTGGAGCCAAATACCGCTCCCACACCCAGATAGTCGGCTCCATCCTGTTGAGCTTTGCGGGCCTGTTCCACCGTCTGTACCGATACGCCAACAATTTTGTCCGGTCCCAGCATAGCCCGGGCTTCCCGACAGCCAGTGTCACTCTGCCCCACATGGACACCATCGGCGCCGCAGGCCAAAGCCACCTCCACATTGTCATTGATGACAAAAGGAACTTGATACCGGTCGGTAATGGCTTTGATCTCCTGCGCCTCCCGAAGGAAGGCAGGGGTATCCATTTCCTTTTCCCGAAGCTGAACAAAGGTAGCGCCCGCCTGAATCACCTGTTCCACCTGATGGGCCAAGGTGTCCTGGCCCAGCCAGCTGCGGTCGGTGACAATATACAGCCGCATAGACTCTCTAGTGCAGTTCAATTTTCATTCCTCCATTTAAGCAGGCAGCGTCCATTCGGCTCATAGCATCGATGATGGCGCTGCGCAGCATACCAGTTCCACCCTGTGCCGCCTGCACCCTCTCATAAGCCAGCTGTCCGCACAGCCCCATTGCCGCTACAGCAGCGGCGGTGGCCTCCAGCAAATTCTCCGGATTGGCGCCACAGAAAGCGGCTACAACACCGGTCAGCATACAGCCTGTACCGGTAATCTTAGACATCATGGGATGGCCATTGCGGATCACATAGGTCCGCTCCCCATCGCTCACCAGGTCAATGGCGCCGGTAATGGCAATCACCGCACCGGTTTTTTTGCTCAATTCCCGGGCAAACCCAATAGACTGAGACAGGTTCTCCTCTGTTACCTCGTCACTGCTGTCAGCATCCACTCCCTTGGTGGTACCGCTGCCCAAAGCTACCGTTTTCATCTCGGAAATATTGCCACGGATTACCTGGAACTTTACCTCCTTGAGCAGGGAAAAGGTGGTCTCTGTACGCAGTTTGGAGGCTCCCGCTCCAACCGGGTCCAACACCACTGGATGGCCCAAAGCATTGGCTTTCTTGCCAGCCGCCACCATTGAGGCAATGGTACGCTGGTTCAAAGTACCGATATTGATGTCCAAAGCCCCACAGATAGAGGTGATATCCTCAACTTCCTCAATATCATCAGCCATAATGGGAGACCCACCGCAAGCCAGGACAATATTGGCTACATCGTTTACCGTAACGTAGTTGGTAATACAGTGTACCAGGGGTGTTTTTTCAGATACATTTTTCAGAACAGTTTCAAACATTACAAATCCTCCAGTCTTTTTAGACGGGTGGATGCCTCTGCGCAAACAAAAAAGAAGCAAAACGCACCTGTAGGCACATCCCGCTTCCCATCCGCTTTGTTTTCCTACGTTGGCATTACCCAAATCAGGTGTAAGGGTCGAAGTTGTACCACTTCCTCTCAGCCCGCCTTACGAGCTCCCCTGCTTGACAGGGTAAATTATACCACTCCGCTTTCTCTCTGTCAAATGGCGAAACCAAACTGAAAAAGGAAGAAATTGAGCCAGCCACTGTGCAAATCGTCTTTTTTTCGGTATACTGGTCTAAGAAAGTAGTAAAAAGGAGGCTGTATTATGAACCGCCGGGTGGAATCCGCCATCTGTATTAAGTGTGGAGCTGTTCTTCCAGTGGCAGACTATTTTTGTGGCTGCCCCCACTGTCTGGAAAAAGGAGAAAACGCCAGCGTTACCCTGCGCTATCGGGGAACACCTGTTTTGGGCAGCGGTCGGGGCATGTTGCGATACGGTGATTATCTGCCCTATCAAACCTTTCCCACCCTGGGAGAGGGAGATACCCCCACCATCCCTATTCCCAAACTGGCCCAGGCTTTGGGCCTGGATGGAGTGTACAGCAAAAATGAGTTTCAAAATCCCACCGGTTCCCATAAGGACCGGATGAACCCTTTAATTGTGGCAAGGGCGCTGGATTTGGGATGCCACACAGTGGCCGCAGCTTCCAGCGGAAATGAGGGAGTTTCTCTGGCCGCCTACGCGGCCGCCGCAGGATTGGAATGCTGTATTGTGTCCACCAGCCGCATCAACCCAGTGTGGAAAACTGCCATTCTGGCTGCTGGCGCCAAACTGGTAATCACTGACACCGCCGAGGAACGCTGGGTCTTTTTAAAGGAAAAAGTGGAAAAAGAGGGCTGGTATCCCGCCACTAACTTTATTTCTCCTCCCGTCGGCAGCAACTATTTTGGCCTGCAGGGATATAAAACCATTGCCTATGAGCTTTTTGAAACTTTTGGCCCACAGAAAATGCCTGACTATATTTTGGTCACAGTCTCCAGAGGGGACCTGCTCTATGGCATTTATGAAGGGTTTGAGGATCTGAAAGCAGCCGGACAGATCACTGCTCTGCCCAAACTGGTGGCAGTGGAACCACTGCCACGCATTGAACGGGTACTGGCCGGGGAGGATTATCGCTCCAATTTCCCAGGGGAATATCATTTAACCGAATCCATTGGCGGGGGAACCGTCACCTACCAGTCGGTACTGGCAGTAAAAAATTCTGGTGGATTCGCAGTAAGCCTGCCACAGCAAGAGGTTCTGGATAACCTTCTGGAGCTGTCCCGCTGCGGACTGTACCTGGAAAGTTCCTCCGCACTGGCCTTAGGCGGGCTGAAAAAAGCGGTGGCGGCAGGACAAATTCCCCAGGGTGCAACTGCTCTGATCGTTTCCACCTCTGGAGGAACCAAAAACGATCCCGAAATCTGCCAGGAGATCATCTGGCAAAGCAAGATAGCCAGATAGAAAATAAATTGCAATTCTGTTCTTTACTTTATAAAAGTAATTCAGTATAATTGGGACGTTACCACAACAAAACAGACAGGAGGACTTACAGATGAAACCTTTGATTGGTATTACAGTAAACCACACCTCTGAGGACACTCTGGGTATCACCTTTGGCAGCGGTTTGCCAGGCCAGGGATGGAACTCGGTGGCACAAGATTACGCTGCCGCTGTGGAACAAGCCGGCGGTATTCCTGTTTTGCTACCCGCCATGGCTTCTGATGAGGACTATGCCGCTCTGTTGGAAAAGCTGGATGGCATTCTCTTTTCCGGCGGCGCTGACATCAACCCAAACCGCTACGGCGAGGATATGATCTGTGAGTGCGGCAAAATCAACCCAGACCGGGACGAGTATGAGTTCCGTCTGATGGCATTGGCCGCCAAAAGCCAGCTGCCCATTTTGTGTATCTGTAGAGGCACCCAGCTTCTCAATGTATTCCATGGTGGAAGTTTGGTACAGCACATGCCCCATGACGGTTTGCGCAACCATTCCATTATTGGCATGCCACGCACCGAAGGCAGCCACTGGGCCAATATCACTCCTGGGTCTCTCCTGCACTCCATTCTGGGGGAAGAAAGGGTCCATGTGAACTCTTACCACCATCAGTGTATTAAAGCCGCTGGCAATGGCATTGTCGTAACTGCGATCAGCGATGACAACACACCTGAGGCCATTGAGATGCCTGAACGCGCCGCCTTTACTTTGGGCGTACAGTGGCACCCAGAAATGATGCACTCTAAAAATTCCCTCCAGTGCAAAATTTTCAAAGCTTTTGTTGACGCCGCATCCATTTAATCTTTTACATAAAAACTCCCGGCCACTTGCTGTGGCCGGGAGTTTTTGCAATTTTACTCTACTGATAAAGCTGTACACCATCGGGCATTGCCATTCTGGCGTCCAACAATTTATTAATGTTGGTCAAAAAGACCACACTGGTTAAAATAGAACAGACCAAATCAGCGGTAGGTTCAGCAAAGAAAGCGCCCTGCGCCCCCGCAAATTGAGGCAAAAATACAATGAGCAGCAAAAACAACGCCTTACGAATCAGAGAAAGGGTCAGAGCTCCCCGAGCAATTCCCAACGCAGTTAAGGTATCCACAAACTCATACTGGAAAGCCAATGGGATAATACTGAAGGTGAAAACACGTATGGCCCAAGCGGACAAAGTAAGAAGCTCCGGATTGCGGGTAAAGATCATGGCAAAATAATATCCTGCCAACTGGCTGATCAGAAACATCACCCCAGTAAATACTACACAAAGCAGTAAAACTTTCTTTACAGCCTCCCGAATTCGTCCCACCTGTTTCGCTCCGTAGTTAAAGCTGTGGATGGGCTGGGTACCACCTGTAATTCCCGCCATAGGCATAGTAATCAGCTGCATATAGCTCAGTACAATGGTTGCCACTGTTATGTAGGTATCTCCCATTTCTGGTCCGCCATAGTATTGCAGCACACTGTTGAGAACAATCAAAATAATGCTGTCGGTGGCAATAATCATAAAGGGAGACAAGCCAAACAGCAAAATACGGCAGACAATGGAGCCAGAGAGCCGTCCCAACGCCAACGAGACCTGAGGCTTTTTGCTGCATAAAAAGCACAGTACAAAAATACAGCTGGCCGCCTGTGAAACCACTGTAGCAATGGCCGCCCCTCGAACTCCCATATGCAGTCCAAAAATAAACAGTGGGTCCAGTAAAATATTTAGAATGGCTCCTATAATGACAGTCACTATAGCCACCGTTGAGTATCCTTGGCAAATAATGTACTGGTTGAGCCCCACTGACAATATAGCGAATAAGGTTCCCAGCACATAGATAGTCAGATATTCATTGGCATACTGATAGGTAGAGCCACTGGCGCCAAATGCCATCAACATAGGCTCCTTGAGCAACAGTGCAACTCCGGTTAGCGCCAAAGCTAGGATACATAGCATCAAAAAAGCATTGGATAAAATTTTCTTGGCGCCCTCTTTGTCTCCCTCGCCCAGCCGAATAGCCATGAGAGGTGCGCCACCTAGACCGACTAAAAAAGAGAACGAAGAAATTAAGGTAACAATCGGTCCACAGACACCTGCCCCTGCCAAAGCCAAATCTCCTACCACTGGAATATGCCCAATATACATCCTGTCTACAATACTATAAAGCACATTGACAAATTGCGCCAACATGGATGGGATTGCCAACCGCAATACCAGCCTGCCAACCGGGTCATGTCCCAAATCATTGGATCTGGCCATAACACATTCCTCCACAATATCAAAATACCGGCTAATAGACTACCTTTTGTAGCTACATTTTGCAAGAGCTTTTTTCTTTTTCAGCAAACTTACCCATATTTTTCTCTAATATAGCAAAATTAAGCTATAATACACACAATCATACACTCTATTGCTGGATCTTAGAAAGTATGATACACTAAATGAAAACATCTCCTATCCCTGCTAGAAAGGAACAAAACATGAGAAATCCAAAATCTTCCTTTATTTTGCCGGAAGAGCTTTTCACCAAAGAAAACCTTTACGGAATCAATACTTATATCCCTCAAATTTATCGTTATCAAATTTTTAGAGGTAGTGCAGCCTTACAGCACAGAATTGGCATTACCAGTGTGCAGTCCATTCACTTGATCGGTGTTTACCGCTGGCCAGGCATCCATCAAAACGACTTGGTAGAGCAACTGAATCTAAGCAAAGCTATGGTGTCCAAAACCTTATCCCAATTGGAAGAACTAGAATTGATTGTCAGAAAGATGGACCCAAAAGATAAGCGGAATTACTGTCTGTATCTGACACAAAAAGGCGAGGACACCGCTAAGGAAAGTATCCGATTACAACTAGAACATGCCAAACGAATTTTGCAGGGAGTAAGTGAGGAAGATTTGGAGGCCACCTCTCGGTGCTTGCGTCAAATGCTTACAAATTTATATAACATTAAAACTGAGGAATAACAATAAAGGTTATTGATAAATAGAACCTTTTATTGCGCCACAAAAAGCAGCTGCATCAGATAATCTGATGCAGCTGCTTTTTTATTTTCCTTGGAGCTTTGCGCATTCCAATAGCAAAATCTCACAAAATGTCCTCTTCTCGTTTTATCAATCCCTCTGAATTTATATAGTTTTAACAAATCCTATTTACATATTAAGCAAAAATAGTAATATCGTAATATCGTTAATTTAGTTAACCGTTTACTTTATTAACAAAAGGAGGAATATTGATGCGCGACACCATTCACCAGCTTGCCTATCAATATGAAAATTATTTGATTGAACAGAGGCGGCACTTTCATCGGCACCCTGAGCTTTCCAGCCAGGAAGTGGAAACCTGCAAGCATATCTGCACACAGCTAAAAGAAATGAACATCCCCTACGAAATGGTAGGCCCTACAGATATCGTAGGCAAAATTGAGGGAGGAAAACCGGGCAAAAAGGTGGCTATTCGAGCAGATATTGATGCGCTGCCGGTTACCGAAGAAACCCCTGTACCCTTTCGCTCAGAAAATCCCGGAGTCATGCACGCGTGCGGACACGATGCCCATACTGCCATTTTGCTGGCAACCGCCAAATGTTTAATGGAAATACGTGAAAACCTGAAAGGTACTATATATCTTTGCTTCCAAAGCGCAGAGGAAACTGGCGGAGGGGCCTACGCCATTGTGGACTACCTGAAAAATCAGGGCGGTGTGGATCTGGCTTTTGGCACCCATGTAATTGCCGCAGTTCCCAAAGGTGTAATGGTCATTCCCACCGGAGCCATGATGGCGGGAGCAGGCAACTTTGAAATTACCGTAACTGGTCAGGGAGGCCATGGGTCCAGGCCAGACCAATCCATTAACCCCATTTTGCCGGCTTGTAATATTCTGCAGCAAATCATAGCCATTCCAGTCAACCGGCACGCGCCTTTTGATGTCTGTGTTGTATCTCCCTGTATCATTCAAAGTGGAACCGCCACCAACGTGATTCCCAATACCGCCTACATAGCGGGTAATATGAGATATTTTAAATATGGGGAAAAAGAAAAGCTGGTACAAACCATCACCACCATTGCTGAAAATACAGCGCAAGCCTATGGCGCCACAGCAAAGGTCACTACCAAACCAGGTGAAACCCCTCCTGTGGTAAACGACGGTGACAGCGCCAAGTTTGCCATTGAAAGCTTGAAAGAACAAGGCATTTTCCAATTGTATCCATTTACAGAACCCGCTACTGGATCTGATAATTTTGGCGCATTTTTACAGGCGTTCCCTGGGTTTTACTGTATCGCCGGCGTCAAAAGCAGCCGTGCAGGGACATCGTCAGCCCAACACAACCCACTGTTTGACATAGAAGAATCTGCACTGGCACCCATTGTCGAATTTTTTGTATTGCACACCTGGAAATTTCTGGAATCCCAATAAAAAGAGAGGATGAAAAATATGAAAAACTCTGTCAATCCAACAGTAGTAGACGCTTCAGACAAGGTGAGTACTGGTGAAATTATTGCATATGGTATGGGCGGAGTAGCCTCTACTATGCCATCCGAATTTAAA
>CALXEL010000023.1 GCA_944387315.1 uncultured Clostridia bacterium | reverse complement strand
AGAGACGCTGAAAAATCTGCCGCCTGCATCACTTGCCCTACAACCCGTAAACTTGGACTCGACACGCTAAATCAGCCATCACCTTGCAAGAAGATTGTTATTATCCTTTTCTCGCTTTGTTCGATACCTGAAGATAAGGCTTTTTACGCTCTCCGGCAGAGCCGGGGGGTGTCGTTATGCTAAAACGATAACAATACAAGAGGCCCGGAGAGTATCTCCGAGCCTCTTTGCTGCCGTTCCGGTTGCCCATAGTCCACTTTTTGTACCTGTGAGTGACCGCCCTCGGGCATCCGCTTTTTTACTGTTACAAATCCTGCCGTAGAACCACCTGCCCCTGCTGCAGGGAGGCAGACGGGTTGATGAGCCGCTGGTTGCCACTGCCCCGGAAGACCAGGGTCAGATCCCGCTGGGCTTGGAGATAGGGCCCATCCACCACCAAAGCGCAGAGGGAGAGCAGCTCCCCAATGGCCGGCCGGGTGTGGTTCATCTCCATGAGCTGCTCCCAGGTATAGCCGGTATAGAGCACCAGATCTTTGCCCATGGCCCGTACCTCCCGGGCCAGAGGAAGGAGTTCCTCCGCCTGGAGGATGGGTTCCCCGCCCGAAAAGGTCATCCCTTTCAGTAGAGGATTTTTCTTAAATTCCGTCAGAATTTTTTCTTCCTCACACAGATACCCTCCCTGAGGGTCATGGCTCTGAGGGTTGTGACAACCGGGGCAGTGATGGGGACACCCCTGGGTAAAAAGGACAAAGCGCAGCCCCGGGCCATCTACAATGGATTCCCGTACCACACCGCAGATTCTCAACATAGTGGATTCCTCCTTGTGGAAAAATGAGACAGCAGAGAAAACGCCGCCCGCTTTCTCCTAGAAAGCGGGCGGCGCCAGGTTAAATCTGTTCCAGTTGGGTGTCCACCGAGTGTTTAACCCGGTCGTGTTCCTCCGCACGCTTGGCGTTGTTAAAGCGGTCCAAAGTACCTACCAGATAGCCAGTGATCCGGCGAATCCGCTCGAAGCCTACGCCTTCCCCAACCAGGATCTCTTCCTCATTGATGGGGTTTTGTACAGTGTTTTGCATAAGATAGCCTCCTTTATATTGCGCCGATAAAGGGTAATTTTGTGTTTTTACCATTAGGATAGGGAATTGGGTGTCCGCTGGGCCTCCTCTGCCGGATCTCCATGGTACCCAATGGTATCGGCGTTGTAATTTTTATAGGCGCCGATCCGTTTGAGATGGGCAATGCTGACCCCTTCGCCTTCCCGCCGTCCACAGCGGGGGCAGACCTCGTCGATGATACCAGTATAGCCGCAGACTGGGTCCCGATCCACCGGGTGGTTGATGGAACCATACCCGATGCCGGCTTCCTTCATATACCGGATCACCGACTCAAAGGCGTCCAGGTTTTTCAGGGGGTCTCCGTCCAGCTCCACATAGGTGATGTGGCCGCCATTGGTCAGGGCGTGATAGGGGGCCTCCAGACGGATTTTATCAAAGGCGCTGATAGGGTAGTAGACAGGAATGTGGAAGGAGTTGGTATAGTAATCCCGGTCGGTAATGCCAGGGAGGATGCCGAACTTCTTCTGGTCCATCTTGACAAAACGGCCGGAGAGTCCCTCTGCCGGGGTGGCGATGAGGGAGAAGTTGAGGCCGGTTTTGGCGGCTTCCTCATCCATCCGTTTCCGCATAAAGCCTACAATATCCAGTCCCAGATTCTGTGCCTCCGGCGACTGGCCATGGTGTTTGCCGATGAGGGCGGTCAGACACTCGGCCAAGCCGATGAAACCTACAGTGAGGGTGCCATGTTTCAGTACCTCCCCGACGGTGTCGTCAGGGCCCAGCTTGTCCGAATCCAGCCAGACCCCCTGGCCCATGAGGAAGGGATAGTTGCGGACCTTTTTCCGGCTTTGGATCTCAAACCGCTCCAACAGCTGTTCCACTACCAGAGCCAGCTCCCGGTCCAACTCCTCAAAGAAGAAGTCAATGTTGTGGTTGGCTTTGATGGCCAGCCGGGGGAGGTTGATAGAGGTAAAGCTCAGGTTGCCCCGGCCTCCGGTCACCTGCCGCTGGGGGTCATATACATTGGCCATAACCCGGGTACGGCAGCCCATATAGGCTACCTCGGTGTTGGGGTCCCCCGGACGGTAAAAGGCCAGATTAAAGGGAGCGTCAATAAAAGAGAAATTGGGGAAGAGCCGTTTGGCCGAAACCCGGCAGGCCAACTGGAACAGGTCATAGTTGGGATCGCCGGGGTTGTAGTTGACCCCCTCTTTTACCTTAAAAATATGGATGGGGAAGATAGGGGTCTCCCCGTTGCCCAAACCAGCCTCGTTGGCCAGCAGAATATTTTTAATGACCATCCTTCCCTCAGGGGAGGTGTCGGTGCCGTAGTTGATGGAACTGAAAGGCACCTGGGCTCCTGCCCGGGAGTGCATGGTATTCAGGTTGTGGACCAGGGCTTCCATGGCCTGGAAGGTGGAACGATCGGTCTCAGCTACGGCGCTGGAAGCGGCAAACTCCTGTACCCGGGCAATCTGTTCCCGATCGATGAGGATTTCCAGCCGCCGGGCTTCCTCCTGGGCATAGCCATTGTCCCCAGCCAGCACCGGTACCAGGCCGGTTTCCTGGGCGATGGCATCCATCATCTCGCGGATTTTTTCCGGGGCGTTTTCCAGGCCACAGACCAGCTGACAGGCTTTCACCAGGTTTTGCCGGTAGAGCTTTTTATAGGTTTTGGCCACTCCATGGGCCATGCCATAGTCAAAGTTGGGAATGCTCTGTCCGCCATGCTGGTCGTTTTGGTTGGACTGGATGGCGATACAGCCTAGGGCCGTGTAGCTTTGGATGTCATTGGGTTCCCGCAGGAAGCCATGTCCGGTGGAAAATCCCCCAGCAAACAGCTTTTCAATATCGATCTGACAGCAGGTGGTGGTCAGGGTGAGAAAATCCAGGTCGTGGATATGGATGTCCCCATTGCTGTGGGCTTTGGCGTGTTTGGGGTTGAGGACAAACATTTGGTAGAACTGTTTGGCCCCCTCTGAGCCGTATTTCAGCATAACCCCCATAGCGGTGTCCCCGTCAATGTTGGCGTTTTCCCGCTTGACGTCGTTCTGTTTGGCATCCTGATAGGTCAAATCCTCATAGACCTTCATCAGTCGGGTGTTCATCTCCCGTACCCGGGTACGTTCCGCCCGGTAAAGGATGTACTCCTTGGCGGTGCGGGCATGGCCGTTTTCCACCAAAATACGCTCCACCACATCCTGTACCTGTTCCACAGTGGGGGTGGTGTTGCCCAGAGTGTTTTCCAGGTAGTCCTCTACCTGGAGTGCCAGCTGGTAGGCAGTCTGATAGTCGTTGCCTCCCAGGGCTTGGGCGGCTTTAAAAATGGCGTTGGCAATTTTATCTACGGTAAAGGGAACCTGCCGGCCATCTCGTTTGGTAATTTGTGAAATCATGGGACTGCCTCCTTGCGATGATGTATATGAATCCTTGTGGTATATATATTTCTGCACACAATATATTGTGTCACTTTATGAGCCAATATCCATTATACGGTAGGAGCTCAGGAAAGTCAACGCAAAGAATTATAGTTTTATTTCCCCCTTTTTTGGCAAGATTACCAGTTGACAGTCCGCTGCGCGCCGGCAGAAAGCAAAAAGAGCTCTCCCCTGTTTTAGGGGAGAGCTCTTGTAAAATTTTGTGTCAGTTCATTAAACCCGATGCATCAGATCGGTATAGGTGGGGATGGGCCATGCCGAAGCTTCGGTGATCGTCTCGGCAAAGTCACAAACCGACCGCAGCTCCTCCATGGCGGGGCGTACCTGATCCACCATGGCTCTGGCTTGGGCCTCAGGCTCAGCGATGCCCTGGGCAGCCTGAAGGGCCTGGCGCAGGAGATCCCGCTGTTTTTGAATCTGGGAGATCACCTGAGACAGCTGTTTGATCTGAGAAGCAATTTCATCATTGAAAATATGGGCAGTGGTCAGACTGTTGTAAGAACCCGCGACGGTGCCGGCATACCGTACCACAGCGGGAAGAATCTGCCGGGTGACCATTTCCAGCATAATGTTGGCTTCAATGGCAATGACTTTGGCCACATTCTCCACCACAATTTCCTGCCGGGCCCGACATTCCACTGGGGAGAGCACTTTCTGATGCTCAAAGAGGGCAATATTTTTGGGATCAGTATAGGCATGGCAGGCATCCAAAGCGGTGGCGGCGCAGGGCAGGCCCCGGCGGGCGGCCTCCTCTTCCCACTCCTTGGTGTAGTTGTTGCCATTAAAGATAATCCGGGAATGTTTGGCCATGGTGTCGTGGATAAGCCCGATAATTCCCGCTTTCAGGTCCTGGGCCTGTTCCAGAGCGTTGGCGTACTCCTCAAACACTTGGGCCAGCATGGTGTTGAGCACAGTGTTGGCCAAAGCGGGAGACTGGGAAGAACCCACCATACGGAACTCAAATTTGTTGCCGGTAAAGGCGAAGGGAGAGGTGCGGTTCCGGTCCGAGTCATCCTTGAGAACACCGGGCAGGGCGGCGATCATATTGGGGACATACTGACGGCAGTGATGATCCCCTTGGGCGCCCATGGCGGTGCTGATCAGCAGGTTGGTGAGAGGCTCACCCAAAAAGATCGAGATAATGGCGGGTGGGGCCTCATAGCCACCCAGACGCTGGTCGTTTCCAGGGGTGGCTGTGGAGAGGCGCAGCAGGTCGGCATACTCATCTACAGCCTGGATAAAGGCACAGAGCATCAGTTGGAAGGGCAGGTTGGTGGCAGGGTCCTTGCCGGGACTGAGCAGGTTGATGCCGTCATCGGTAACCAGCGAATAGTTGTGGTGTTTGCCTGAGCCGTTGACCCCTGCAAAGGGCTTTTCGTGAAGCAGGCAGGCCAGGCCATGGCGTTTGGCGGTGACCCGCATGACTTCCATGACAATCTGGTTGTGGTCGCAGGCCACGTTGGCCACATCGTAAACGGGCGCCAGCTCATGCTGAGCGGGAGCGGCTTCGTTGTGCTTGGTTTTGATGGGAACCCCCAGCTCCCAAAGCTGCTGGTCCAAATCTTTCATAAACTCGGAAACCCGAATCCGGATCCGGCCGCAGTAGTGGTCATCCAGTTCCTGGGTTTTGGAGGATTTGGCTCCAAACAGGGTACGGCCGCAGAGTTTTAAATCCAGTCGCTGCTCATACCGCTGCCGGTCCACCAGGAAATACTCCTGCTCGTTGCCCAGGGATGGGGTAATGTTGCGGCTGGTGGTGTTGCCCAGTGCCCGCAGCAGACGCAGTCCCTGGCGGTTGACCGCCTCCATAGAGCGAAGCAGAGGGGTTTTGGTGTCCAGGGCCTCCCCTTTGTAGCCGCAGAAGGCGGTGGGGATATATAGGGTGCCATCCCGTACAAAGGCGGGGGAGGTGGGGTCCCAGGTGGTGTAGCCTCTGGCCTCAAAGGTGGCCCGCAACCCTCCGGAGGGGAAGGAGGAGGCGTCCGGCTCTCCCTGTACCAGTTCCTTGGGAGAGAATTCCAAAATCACCTTGCCATTGCCGATGGGAGAGATAAAGGAGTCATGTTTTCCAGCGGTAATATTGGTCATGGGCTGGAACCAGTGTGCAAAGTGGGTAGCTCCCTGCTCCACCGCCCAGTCCTTCATGGCGCTGGCCACTACTTCGGCGATGGATTCATCCAAATCGGTGCCCAGCCGCCGGGTTTTCATCAGGCTCTCATATACTTCCCGGGGCAACCGCTGACGCATTACCTCATCGTTAAAAACCTTTGATCCAAACAGTTTTGAAATATCCATCGGCTCATTCCTTTCGGTTGATTCTCTGCAAATTATGCCTGCCGCACTTGCATCGGACGGCTGCCAGCTGTCTGTGCTCAGCCGTCGTTATAAATAATAAAATGATTCTATCATTTTTGTACTCTAAACACAAGAGAAAGAGAACTCTTTGGAAAGCATGATAAAAAAATGGCAAAACAAATGCAGGAAATAGAAAATAATGCTGCATAAAGCTGACGGAAAAGGACTGAAATTTTTCTGCTGTCCAGGTGGCCGCGGAAAATCCTGTTGACAACAAAAGCTAACGGTTGTTACAATTAAAAAAAGGGACTGAGAAAGGGGGATGTCTGTGGCGGAAAACTGGATTGCCTTGGGATATAATATTCCCATCAACCCCTCCCGTAACCGGGTGTATGTCTGGCGTAAACTCAAAGAGTTTGGCGCCGAGTATTTTAAGCAGGGCGTGGCGATCCTGCCCGATTCGGAGAAGAGCCGCAAACAGTTCACCCTGCTTTCGGAGCGGATTCGGCAGATGGGAGGGGAAGCCACCCTGGTTGAGGTGCGCTTTTTGGATCCAGCCGATGAGCGGGAAATGGTGGAACGATTTCGCCGCCAGACCCTGGATGAGTACCAAAAGGTATTTGAGGAAAGTAAAAAACTGATGGGGCCTCTGCTGTCCAAACAGACCAAACAGCTGACCGAGGACGAGAGCACCAAACTGAAAAAAACCATTAAGCAGCTGGATAAGGCCAGAAGCCGGGACTACTTTGTCCATGGCTTTACCGAGGACATGGAGCGGGGATTTGAACAGATGGTAGAGACCTTGCGGGATACTGCCTCGGATTTCAGTCAACAGCTTCGCAACGCCCTGGGTAAAGACTGAATACAAAATAATAGGAGAGGCCCTGGGGGCCTCTTTTTTGTTGTGTGGGGGACAGCACCAGTATATTGAGCTATCCAGGCTTTTTAGACCGATAGGGGGAAAAACGCCACAGACGATAAATATAGTCTTGACAGTGGCTGCCTTTTCTTCTATACTAAGAGAAAATAGACTATAAAAATAGTCCAACTGAAAGGAGCACAGACCATGAAGAAAATTATGGCAATTGCCTTGTTAATGGCTCTGGTGCTGGCAGGGTGTGCCGCCCAGCCAGGGTCGGGCGACTCCCAGCCACAGAGCAGCGTCTCACAGGATAATCCATCCTCAGACCTGCCGGCAGGAGAGGAAAACGTATCCTGTCAAGGGGTGGTTTTGGATGGAGCGCCGCTGTTGGACACCTGGGGCACCGAGGAAATTTCTGATTCCCATTTGGGTACCCAGGAGGAGCTGGATCGAGTCAACAGTTTTCTGGATGGCCTGATGCTGGAGGATTTGGAGAGTTTTCAGGCCGCTCTGGTGCCTGGAGAGACTGGGGTGGAGAAAACCCTTTCAGTCCAGCAGAGCGAGGAGCTGCTCTCTTTGCTGCTTCAGATGGAGGGAAAGGTTCGGGAAAGCATGGGTAACCCTCCTACCGGCGGCGGTTGGACAGTAGCTCTTTCCAAGGGCAAGGACACCCTGCTTATGACTTTTAATGGGGAGTGGATAAGCTGCCTCTTTGTGGGAGAGGACAGCTGGTGGTTCTTTGATCTGGCCGATGTGGAAGCGGGTTATGGGGTACAAGATTACATTTATAATGTCAGCCAATAAGCGAAGAAAAAACAAAGAAGGCGTACAGCCCAGCTGTACGCCTTCTTTGTTCTCATGTTCCATGGCTTTATATGTTTTGGAGTGGGGTAAGGGGTTACAGCAGACCAGTCAGATGCTGAATGCCCAGAGATACCATGGCTACCACAAACCAACAGCAGAGCCCAAGAACAATGGGCCGCATGCCGTTGCGGAAGAGACTTTTTAAATTGGTATTGAGGCCAATGCCGGCCATAGCGACCATAATGCCGAACTTGCCCAAATCGTTGAGCCAGGAGGCAACAGGTGCCCAAAGGGTCCAGCCGCTGGTAGTCAGAATGGAGTTGACAATGGCAGTGGCCAAAAATCCCAGAACGAACCAGGGAAAGATTTTGGCAAAGGAGAAGCTGCCACCGTCCTGGGTACCCTGCCGTTTGGCCTGGGCTGCCCGAAGAAAGGCCAGGGAGAGGGTAATGGGAATAATCATCAGGGTACGGGTCAGCTTGACAATGGTGGCATAGTCCCCGGCCAGATCGGAAAAGGAATAGCCGGCAGCTACCACCGAAGAGGTGTCATTGATAGCGGTACCGGCCCAGACACCGAATCCCACATCACTCATGCCCAGCATCCGGCCCAGAGGGGGGAAGATAAACACAGCCAGAATGTTAAAAAGGAAGATGGTGGAGATGGCGTAAGCCACTTCCCGGTCGTCGGCGTCGATAACCGGGGCGGTAGCGGCAATAGCCGATCCCCCGCAGATGGAGGTTCCTACCCCGATGAGGGTACAGGTGTTGGCAGGGATTTTCAAAACCTTGCCCAGTATGGCGGCGGTGGCCAGAGAGGAGGCGATGGTACACACCATTATAATAAAGGATTGGCTGCCGGTTTTTACCACAGCCCCAATATTCATCCCAAAGCCAATAAAGATGATGGAGTACTGCAAAATCTTTTTGCCGGAGAATTTAATGCCCTCCTCCAAATAGGCGGGGCGTTTGGCAAAGGCCAGCAGCATTCCCATCAGGATGGCAAAAACCGGTCCCCCAATGAGTTTGCCGTAGGTGGGGATATAGGTGGCCATACACCAGGCAGCCGCGCCAATCAGGACGCAGAGAGCTGTACCAGAAAAAATTCCTGCTTTTTCTCGAAAATGTTCCGCTGTAATTTGCATAAATATGCTCCTTTCCAGATGGTCCAAGGCTATGATAACATGGAGAGGAGTCGGTGTAAAATCGAAATAACGAATGGCTTCTATTGATTTTTTTAATGCAAATTAGACAAAAAATAAACAAAGTTGGCAGCATTTTGTGAAAAAACTGACCAACTTTGTGAAATAAATATTTATACATGTTTTTTCCCTGAAGGAGGGACAAAACCCCTATAGGTTTACATAGGTGATGGAATTTCCACAGCTTTTCTCTAGCCCAAAATCCGGGTGATGATTTCATTGGACACCAGCATTCCCTGGGGAGTGAGAGCCAGATGGTTCTCGTCCAAAGTCAGCAGCCCATGGGCCGCCAGAGGCTTGGCCCGATTTTGCAGAGCCCTCAGGTCACAGTGAGGGTACCGGGCGCTGGCCTGGGTAAAAACCAACCCCTCATTTAGCCGTAGCCGCAGCATGACATATTCCTCAAAGTCCCCTCCCCGGTCCCAGTCAGAGGCCAGCGCCCAGGGATCTTTGGCTGCGCAGAAGCCCTCCAAATCCCGGGGGAACCCAAAACGCCGGTTCTCCCAGTAGGAGTAAGCGGCAGGGCCAATGCCCAAATAGTGATCGCAGTTCCAGTATTTCAGGTTGTGGCGGCTCTCCCTCCCGGGACGGGCAAAGTTGGAGATCTCATACTGCCGGTATCCCGCCGCCTCCAGCTGAGCCACCGTCTGCAGGTAGAGCTGGGCGGGCAGCTCCTCCTCCAGTGGTTGGGTATATCGCCGGGCGAAAGGGGTGCCTGGTTCAATTTTCAGCAGGTAGGCAGAAATGTGCTCCACCCCCAGGCCCATACAGAAGTCAGCGGTGACCTGGCCGTCCTCCAGGGTCTGGCCGGGAAGTCCCATCATGATATCCACCGAGATATTGTCAAATCCTGCCTGGCGGCTTTGGTTTACCGCTTGCTCCGCCATTTGAATGGTGTGCCGGCGGCCTAGCAGTTTCAGCTGCTCTGCTACCGCTGACTGTACTCCAAAGGAGATCCGGTTGAATCCGGCCCTCCGCAGGGCGGTGAGAGGCTCCAGCAAAGTGGCCGCTGGGTTGGCCTCCAAGGTAATTTCCCCTTTCTGATCCACCGTAAACCGCTGGGTGAGAGCGTCTAAAATACGTTCCAACCGTTTTGGCCCCATCAGTATGGGAGTACCTCCTCCAAAATAAATGGTATCCACCTCCCGGGCCGGATAGGGGCAGTTGGCAATGGCCCTGGTCAAAGCCTGGGTGTACCGATCCATGGCCTCCTCCCGGGCGGGCAGAGAGTAAAAATCGCAGTAAGGGCATTTGGAGGCGCAAAAGGGGATGTGCAGGTAAATTCCAACTGGTTCCAAAGGGGACCCATCCTTTCTTTACAGGAGTTCTGCTTTCCATGATACCAAGGTGGAGGAACAAATACAAGCCAGGAAAAAACCAAGGAGAAAACTGGAAAAATTTGACGTTGCCAGTTCGCACAAAAATAGGGAGGAAAACACCTGGGAAAGGTTTCATTCTGTAGAGTTTTTAGAAAACCTATTGACTGGGAAAGGACTCTGTGATACCTTAACATTGCAAACAATATTTAAATTGTATACAATTTCTTTTCTGATTTAAAATCGGAAAGAAACACAACTGAGGAGGAAAAATGATGAGCGGTAACAAGATGGAGCTGCGTGACATTGTCCGAATTGGTGGCGCGTATATCGCCTTTCAGATTGGTTCGGGTTTTGCCACCGGCCAGGAGATTATGCAGTTTTTCACCAGCTTTGGCTATGGCAGCTTCGGCGCCTGTCTGATCAGCATGATTATCTTTACCTTTGTAGGTATTGTGATTACCAAGGCGGGCAAAGAACACCAGTTGGATACCCAGACCAAGGCGTTCCAGTTCTATTGCGGCAAGAAGCTGGGCTTTTTCTTTGAGTGGTTTACTCCCTTTTTGATGTTCTGTGTATATGTGGTTATGTTGGCGGGATCCGGCGCTACCCTCAATGAGTACTATGGTCTCAACTCCTGGATTGGAACCATTCTGATGGCGGCATTGGCAGTGGGTACTGCTTTGATGGGCTTGAGCAAGCTGGTTGACATCATCGGTATGATCGGCCCCGTTATTGTTGTGTTTGCCTGTGTCGTAGGCCTCGTTTCCGGTGTGACCAATCTGGATGGGTTTATGGCTGCTGGTGAGACCATCCAGAATCTCACAGTGGTTAAATCCTCGGCTAACTGGGCTATTTCCGGTTTGCTGTACGCTTCCTATCCCCTGGTTACTTTGATCCCCTTCCTGGCCAACATGGGTGCCACTACCAAGAGCAAGGAAATCGCTGCCAAGGGCGGCGCTTTCGGCGGCAGTGTGCTGATTCTGTCGGTTATGGTTATGAACTTCGGTTTGCTGGCCAATATTGGCAGTGTCTACAACAAGGAGATCCCCAGCCTGTTCCTGGCAGATCAAATCAGCCCTCTGCTGGCTGCGGTATTTTCCATTATTCTCTGTGCTGGTATCTATACCACCGCGGTTCCCATGCTCTTTATGACCTGTGGTAAAATTGCTAAGGAAGGCACTAAGAAATTTAACATCACTGTACTGGTAGTGACAGCCGTAGCTATTTGCTTTGGTTCTCTGCCCTTTGGACAGCTGGTAAATATCATCTATCCCTATACTGGTTACATGGGCCTGATCCTGCTGGTATGTATTGTATACCGCACCTTTGTGAAAAAAGCACCTGCCACCAATGGGGAAGCTGTAAAGGCATAGTAAATAGGTTATCAGGATCAACTAAGACAGTTTGGAAAAGAGGAATTCTGCTGTGGAACTGAAAATAAAAAAGGTAATTCGGGATCAAATCAAGGTATCCTACGCCCAGGAGGGTGCTCTTTCTGAGGAAGCATTCCATGTGGA